>JAPLKG010000005.1:0-125000 GCA_026388185.1 Candidatus Eisenbacteria bacterium
GTGTGAGGGAAAACCTCATGCACGGTTTGATGAGGGGAGTCTGGAGACCGGGTATGGTTGTCGGGACTGAGGCCTCGTGCGAAAGTAAACGAGACTAGCCACCCGAAACCTGTAGCCACGGCGCCAGACTGCTACTCTACAGGTTTCGACACTTACTTCAAAGAAGCGATGGGCAAAAAAGCGATCGACGAAGGAAGAGAAGTCTTTCTCGAACTCATTTCTCTGATCACGGAACAGCGCAATCCGTGCACCATGGACATCGACCTGCGCTCCACCGATGAGATTCTCAGGATCATCAACGATCAGGACAAGACCGTTGCACGCGCCGTGGAGAAGGAGCTCCCCCACGTCGCGGCCGCGGTCGAGCTTGTGGTCGAGGCGTTACGCAAGGGAGGCCGGCTGATCTACGTGGGCGCGGGCACGAGCGGAAGACTCGGGATGTTTGACGCGGCGGAATGTCCGCCGACGTTCGGCACGGACCCGCGAACGGTCCAAGGAGTGATTGCCGGGGGTAAGAGGGCCCTTTTTCGGGCCGTGGAAGGTGCAGAAGACAGAGCGGAAGAGGCAAGGAAACTTATGAGACAGTTGCGCGTGGGCGCAAACGATGTCGTGGTGGGAATCGCTGCGAGTAGGCGCACTCCCTTTGCCAAGGCCGCGATCGACGAGTCGAGAAAGCTGGGCGCGAAAACCGTCTACCTGACGTGCAATCCCTCTTCGACGATTGACTTTCCAGTCGACGTGGCGATTTGCCCGCAGGTCGGACCCGAAGTCATCATGGGTTCGACACGGATGAAAGCGGGCACTGCGCAGAAGATGGTGCTCAACATGATTTCCACGTGCGCGATGATAAAACTGGGCAAGGTCTTCGAGAACATGATGGTCGATCTAATGGCCACGAGCAAGAAGCTCGTTGAACGCTCAAAGCGGGTCGTCATGATAGTTACCGGAGTCGACTACGATGTCGCAAAGGAATACTTGGAAAAGGCCGGAGGAAGTGTGAAGACGGCCATCTTGATGATTGAGGCCGGCGTGGGCGCGCGAGCCGCAGAGAAACTGCTCGTCGATTCCTCCGGTTTTGTGCGAAAGGCCCTCGAGCAAGCTTACGCCTCTTCGCGTCGCGGGAAGAAACCGGCAGGCGGGCCGGAGAAATGCAGAGCCGCGGGGTCGAGGTGTGGCGGTCGCGCGAGCAAGCCGCGGAAGAAAAACCCTTCGAGATTGAGAAGATCATGAATCTGAGAAGAGTGTTCCTCTTTATTTTCTCCTTCATCTTCTTCGCGTTCGCGCTTTCAGGTTGCGGGAGAGAAAAGGGCGTTCGTTTGACCTTCTGGCAATTCTGGCCGTCCGACGTCATAGAGCCTATCATCACGGAATTTGAAAGAGCCAATCCTGGTATCAAGGTGGAGATGCAGCAGCTCACGTGGCAAAACGGATTCGAGAAGATTGTTGCTGCCGTCTCGTCGGGCACACAGCCCGACCTTTGTGAGCTTGGCTCTACCTGGGTCCCGCGGTTTGCAGCGGACGGGGTTCTGGGCGAGGTGACGAGCGAAGTCGGCGCGCTCAGGGACAGCCTTCTTTTTTGGGAGAGCTGCACGTTGGACGGAAAGATCTACGGGATTCCGTGGGTAGCCGGTACGCGGGCACTCTTCTACAACAAGGAGCTTTTTCAAGAGGCGGGCCTTGACCCGGACTCTCCACCGAGCACGTGGGAGGAATTGATTGAATGCGCTCGGAGGATTCATTCGCCACGCAACGGCGTCTACGGCTACGGAATGAATGCCGGCGAGCGGTACGTGCTTTTCAAGAAGTTCATGCCCTTCGCCTGGGGGAACGGGGGCAGGATTCTCAACCAGGACCTCCGCCGCTCGGAGTTCGCTTCCGGTGAGAATCTGGACGCACTGCTCTTCTACTGCTCCCTCAAGAAATACTCTCTCGTGGAAAAACAGGACGTCCTTGACATGACCTTCAAGCAGGGCAAGGTGGGCTTGGAGATATCCGGCGGTTGGAATCTTAAGACCATTCCCGCAGACGCCCCGGACCTCAAGTTCGGTGTCGCAGTGGTGCCGAAACCGAAGGCGTGTTGCGGAGTTCATGCGTCGTTTGCGGGGAGCGAAATACTTGTCACCTTTGCCAAGTCAAAGCGGCACAAGGACGCTCTCAAGTTGGCGAGATTCCTGGTCGAGAAGCAGAACATGATCGCCCTCTGCCGGAGCGCGAAGAGCGTTCAACCTACCTTCAGAGGAGTCGAGAACGATCCATACTACGACTCGAATCCTCTCGAAAGAACGTTCGTCGTCCAGTTGAGCACAGCGATAGCCCCGCCTCCTCATCCAAGATGGCCGGAGATCGAAGAGGTGATAGAATCGACGGTGGAAGAGGTGGTTTACGGCGTCAAGAAACCGGAAGAAGCCTTGCTCGAAGCCGACAGGAAGATAAGCTCGATCGTGTCGAACGCAGAGCGCTGAGGATGCATAAGACTCGCTCCACCCTCGTTTTTCTTTCTCCGTGGCTTGTTTCGTTTGGCATCTTCTGGGTGTTCCCGCTCGTCTTTTCGCTCGTCTTGAGTTTTCTCCGTTTCAATCCCTTGCGGCCCGACACCACACAAATTGTGTGGCTTTCGAATTTCGCGACCGCCTTCAAGGACCCGCTCTTCTGGAAATCGCTCACCAACACCCTCGTGTTTGTTCTCGGCACGGTTCCGGTCACGACTGTCGTGGCCTTCTTTCTTGCAGTGGCGATCAACCAGAGGATTCCCCTTCGCACGCTCTACAGATCCGGTTTCTTCGTCCCATCAATAATTTCCGTAGTCGTGATTTCGATCATCTTCAAGCAATTCTACTCGCCGCTCGGCCTTGTGAACAAAGTGGTTCAGCTCTTTGGCGGCGAGCCGAAATCGTGGCTCGGTGAACCACGAACCGCTCTTCTGTGCATAATGGCGATGGACGTGTGGGCGAGCTTCGGCTATTACACGATACTCTTCCTGGCGGGACTGCAAGCCATACCATCCGAAACCTACGAGGCGGCCCGAATCGACGGGAGCGGATTCTGGGGCACGCTTCGGTTTGTCACGGTTCCGATGGTGCGGCCGATCACGCTATTCATCGTGGTCATAAACACAATTCGCTCTTTTCAGATTTTCATCGAGATATTCGTCATGACGAGAGGAGCACCGCTCAACAGTACTCTGACGTCGGTCTTCTATCTGTACGACAGGGCGTTCTATAGATTCGAGATGGGGTATGCGAGCGCCGTGGCATATCTTCTTTTCATTGTCATCCTGTGTTTCTCGCTGGCGCAGATGAGATACCTGAGGATGGGTAGGGCGGCCGGCGAGTGAACGGACGGCGAGAGCGGCGACTGACACCATGACGAAAGAGGCCATGAGAACTGCGACGAGAACAAACGCCGACGGCAGGCGCAGAATGAGGACCCTGACCCTCTCTGTTTTTCTGCTCTTGCTGCTCGCCTCCACGCTTTTCCCGCTCTATTGGATGGTCGCCACTTCTCTTCGCGGAGAAGCCTCCGTCCTAAGGTCGGCCACGGACCTGTGGCCCGGAAGGCCGAGCCTGCACAATTACGTCGATGTCTGGCGAAGCGGTCCGTTCGCTCGGTATTTTCTCAACAGTGTGGTCGTGAGCGCGGTCGTGGTGCTCGGAAATCTTCTCTTTGCGTCAATGGTGGGGTACGCGATAGCGCGGAGACAATTCCGCGGCAAGCGGTTCGTAATCGTGGCGATTGTCTCCATGCTGATGGTGCCGCGGCAAATCACTATGATTCCTCTCTATCTTCTCATATCAAAGCTCCACATGATGAACACGTATTTTGCCCTCACGCTTCCGTTTCTTGTCGACGCCTTCAACGTCTTCCTGATCTCTCAATACGTCATTTCGCTTCCGGTGGAACTCGAGGAAGCGGCGCGGGTGGACGGGGCGAGTGACTTGAGTATTTTTTTCAGGATTGTCCTTCCGCTGTCGCGGCCTGCGCTTGCGGTCGTGGCGATAAACACGTTTCTGGTGAACTGGAATTCCTTCCTCTATCCCTTGATATTGACAAACACCGAAAGAATGCGTACTCTGCCTGTCGGCCTCGCCTTGTATTCGCAGGGAGAGCACAGCATGGACTGGGGCCATTTGACCGCGGGGTCGACGCTCTGCGCGATTCCCATCATATTTGTGTTCTTGATGTTTCAGAGGCACATAATAGAAGGCATCACCGCCGGCGCCGTCAAGTAGGACCGGGCTCGTGCTCGACTACTTGGAGGGCGTCGGAGACTCAGGTCGGCGACAAGTATCGTGAACGAATTATTCAAGATTGCGAAGAAAAGAACAAAGCGCGTCGTCGGACTCATGGCCGGCACGTCCCTGGACGGGATCTCGGCTGCGGTCGTTCAAGTCACGGGGTGCGGAACCGAGACAAAGATCGTTCTGCTCGAACACGCGACCTTTCCCTACGATCCGGAAATCAAGCGCGCCATCCTGAGCGCATCGACTCCGCGGTCGGGCACGGTTGATCTCATTAGCGAAATGAATTTTGTGATTGGGGAGCTTCTGGCAGACGCCGCCCGCCGGATAACGGAGCAAGCAGGGCTCAAGATGACCGACGTCGACCTCATAGGCTCGCACGGGCAGACCGTCTATCACTGCCCCTTCGAGAGCCGGACCGTTTGGAAGACTCCTTCTTCGCTGCAAATAGGCGAACCCTGCGTAATCGCGGAGAGGACCGGTGTGACCACCGTCGCCGACTTCAGAACGCGAGACCTTGCCGCCGGCGGAGGGGGTGCGCCTCTCGTGCCGTACGTCGATTTCATTTTCTTGAGATCGCCCGAGAAATCCAAAGTCGTCCTCAACGTCGGGGGAATCGCCAACCTGACCGTCCTCCCGAGAGGTTGCACTGTCGATGACGTGTTCGCCTTCGACACCGGCCCGGGCAACATGCTCATCGACGCGGTCGTAAAGGAAGTGACACGCGGCGCAGAGGAATTCGATCGAGAGGGCAGGATGGGGGCCTCAGGCACCGTGGACGCGGAACTCGTGAATGAGTTGTTGACTCACGAGTACTTCCGCACGGAGCCGCCGAAGTCCACGGGACGAGAGCTTTTCGGGAGCAAGTTCCTGATGCTTTTCCTCGAGCGGGCGGGTTCGCGCGGCCTCTCCGGCAATGACCTGGTTGCCAGCGCCACCGCCTTGACACCCTGTTCCGTTTACGATGCGTGTCAGAGATTCGTTTTCCCCAGAGTGGAGGTAGACGAGCTCATCATAAGCGGGGGCGGCAGCAAGAACGAGACGCTCGTGCGTATGATGAGGGATCGTTTCGCTCCCGTCCCGGTCACGTATTCGGACGACTACGGAATCAGCAGCATGGCAAAGGAAGCGATCGCCTTCGCAGTTCTTGCGAACGAGACGGTTTGTGGCGGATGCTCGAACATTCCCGGCGCGACTGGAGCGAGGCGACGAGTAATCCTGGGGAAAATAGTCCCGGCCTCCAAACCTGAATAGTGTACGCTGCCCAAAGGAGTACGCCAAAATGAGAGCCTCGTGGCGCCTGCTTTCTCCCTTCCTGCTTGTTCTGATGCTACCCGGATGCGCTGTCGTGAAGCGCCCCGTTACAATGCCGCACAAAGTCCCCGAAGTAAGAGTCGGCCTCGAGGTCAATGGGAAAGCAGTAACCGTGTCGGGAACGGGCATGTTCCAGATTGGAATAAAGGACAGTGATCGCAAGCCCAAAGTGTGCGGCCCGGGAGAGAGATGGACTTTCGTCTCTGCCTCAGGCGCCGTGGCGGACGTCACTGGTGGAAGCGAGGGTTCCGCCGGGGGGGAGACGGAGAGCGCCAGAGAGACAACCAAGGGAATAGAGGTGATAGACCCCGAAGGATTGTCCAGGGGAGCGCTGGACGGCACGTTTGTGATCAAGCCTCTCGAGTCGGAGAGCTTCCTGGTGGTCGGCAGCAAGACGTACCGTGGGAGTTTCGAGGTATTCCAGAGTCCTTCGAGGCTCCTAACGCTCGTGAACGTCGTCGACACCGAATCTTACTTGCGTGGCGTTGTCCCGAACGAAATCGGCGGTCTTTCTCCTCAGATTCTCGAGGCCATCAAGGCTCAGGCGGTTGCCGCACGCACTTATTGTTTCTTCTTTGCAGGCCGCTACGCCAGTGACGGTTTTGATCTTTTGCCGACCGTTCAGGACCAGGTGTACACCGGTGTGGCTGGAGAGAAACCCGTGAGCGACAAGGCAATTGCGGACACCTACGGCACGATAGCGACGTACGGCGGAAAACCCGTACGGGCCAACTATTTTTCTACGTGCGGCGGCGCCACTGCGGCGATTGAAGAAGTCTGGTCGAAGGAGCCCGTCCCGTACTTGACGAGCGTCTCAGACAAGGAGCCTTTCCAGAAGGACGCGTATTGCTCTCAGTCTTCCAGCTACAGGTGGAAGGAAACCTGGACGGCAGAGGAATTCGAGTCCATCTTCAGGAAGAACTTTCGCATTCAGTATCCGCGCGCCACTCAGCCCTCGCCGGGAGAGAGGTTGGTCGACGTCAGAGTGGCCGAGAGAAGCAAGTCAGGGCGTGTGAGAATGCTGGAAGTCATCACGTCTGACAACGTTTTCAAGATCGTCGGCGATTCCATCAGACTCGTCGTCAGGAGACCGGACGGAAAAGATTCCTTCCTTCGGAGCACTCTCTTTGATGTGGACGTCCAAAGGGAACAGGGTTATGCAAAGACGGTCGTTTTCTACGGCGGAGGAAACGGCCACGGGGTCGGCATGTGCCAGATGGGAGCCATCGGAATGGCAAAGGCCGGCAAGGACTTCAAGCAGATACTGACCCGATACTACAAAGGCGTGAAGCTCACGCGCGCATACTGATGGTGCCGCGCAATACCATGAACAAGATTGACGCACAAATCTCTACTCTCAACCTCGAAGAGAAGATCGGCCAGCTTCTTGTAGTCGGATTTACGGGCACCGAAGCGAGCGAAAGCCTCCGCAAGTTCATCTCCGACGGAGGATTCTCCGGATTCATTCTCTTCAAGAGAAACATCGAAACAGTCGAGGGAGCCAAGAAACTCCTCAAGGGATTGAAGTCTCTCTATCCGAAAGACCGTCCCCCCATTCTGGCCGTGGATGAGGAAGGTGGAAGAGTTACACAGATAAGTCACCTGGTTTCCGCCGCGCCGGCAGCGGCCACGATCGGGAGAACGCGCAACGCGAGGTTCGCCTTCTTCCACGCGAGAGACATCGCCCAAAAACTCAAGTGGCTCGGCTTCAACGTTGTCTTCGCTCCGGTTCTCGACGTCAACGACGAGCCGACCAACCCGGTCATAGGCGACCGCGCTTATGGTAGCGACGTCGATACGGTGACGTCGTTGGGGATCGCTGCGCTCCGGGGCTTCGGCGACCCGGGGATTGTGCCGACCGCGAAACACTTTCCCGGGCACGGCTCATCAAAGATTGACTCGCACGAGAAGCTTCCCGTGATCACACATCCCGCCGAAAGGTGGTACACGTTCGAAATGGTTCCTTTCAGATCTGCGATAGAGGCCGGCGTGCGAATCATGATGACGGGTCACATTGCATGTCCCTCTCTCACCGGCAGTGAAGAATTGCCCGCAACCTTTTCCTCCCAGATCCTCCGGCGCATACTGAGAGAAGAGCTTCGCTACAACGGTGTCGTGATCACAGACGCCATGGAGATGGCGGCGGCAACTGATTACATGGCGGCCACCGGGGCGGGTCCCGAAGACGCGATCCTGGCAGGATGTGATCTGCTCCTTTTCGCGCACGGCCGCGAACCGGTGCACAAGGCACGCAAGGCATTGATGAGAGCCGTCAAGGAGGGAAGACTCTCCGAGGCCAGGGTCGATGAATCCTTGCAGCGAGTTCTCTCACTGCGCGCTAGCCTCATCTAGGAGATTGTTGCGAATCGCCGTCGCGCAGGCCCGCTCTTGCATTGCCACGTGCGCCTCCACGTTGGGCCGCTTTTCCACTGCTACGCGCCCCTCACTCTGACGCGCTTCCCAGCGCCGAGCGCTGCCAGCCACATTGCCTCCCCGCACTTGTCCCCCTTGACGCCCGCCTTTTTTGCGGTTAGACTGCCGGATTGTACGAACATGGTGCGTTCTGATTGTGTCCAGAATGCCCGGGCCCATCTCTCTCGTCGGGCCTCACGGGCCACTCGCCCGAGCACTTTGGATGCAATCCCGTGTGTCAATTCTGCAATACCCCCAAGGTTTTCGGTTTCCCTCAATCGAGCGGAAGAGGAGGTTAAGATGTTTCTCAAACGTGGGGAGATCATGAAGCGAATTCTGTTCCCGGTCTGCCTCTTTGTGGCAATCCTAACTATCTGTTCTTTCCTTTCTTGCGCCAAGAAGACCGAAGAAATCCGGATCGGTGAGTTTGGCTCTCTGACCGGGACCACCGCCACGTTTGGCATTTCGACAAAGAACGGGATTGACCTCGCGGTTGAAGAAATCAATGCGGCCGGCGGTGTCCAGGGTAAGCTACTGAAGGTGATCGTCGAAGACGATCAGGGAAGACCCGAGGAGGCCGCCACCGCCGTGAGAAAACTCGTTGAGCAAGACAGAGTCATGGCGGTGCTCGGTGAAGTGGCGAGTTCGAGGAGTCTCGCCGGGGCGCCCATCTGCCAAAACGCCGGCGTTCCGATGATAACGCCTTCTTCGACCAACCCCAAGGTCACTCAGGTGGGTGATTTCATTTTCAGAGTGTGCTTCATCGACCCATTCCAGGGAATGGTTGCGGCGATCTTTGCCAGTGATTCGCTGGGCGCGAAGAAGGCCGCAATCCTGCGGGATATCAAGAACGACTATAGTGTGGGCCTTGCGGAGTTCTTCGCCACGACCCTTGTTTCCCGTGGAGGGAAGATCGTAGCGGACGAGTCCTACAGCGAAGGCGACATCGACTTCAAAGCGCAACTCACGGCGATCAGAGCAAAATCGCCTGACGTCATCTTCGTGCCAGGCTATTACACGGAAGTGGGTCTCATTGCAAGACAAGCAAGGGAGCTCGGTATCACCGTGCCGCTTCTGGGTGGTGACGGTTGGGTCTCGGACAGACTGATCGAAATCGGAGGTTCGGCTCTCAATGGCTGTTACTTCACCAACCATTACTGGGACGGGGACCCGGATCCCGCGGTTCAGAGTTTCGTTTCCACTTACAAGAAACGCTTAGGCGGCAATCCCGACGCACTGGCTGCGTTGGCGTACGATGCGGCGAAGCTACTGGTCGCAAGCATTGAGAAGCTTGCCTCGGAGGACCCCGGTGCCTTCAAGACCCTCGTGGGAGTTCCCGATGCGAAAACCGGCAAGCTCCGCAAAGAGGCGCTCGCGAAACTCAGAGACATTCTGGCGGCCACGAGGGATTTCCCGGCGGTTACGGGCAGCATCAACATCGACGAGAACAGAAACGCCGTCAAGCCGGCGATCTTTCTCACGATAGAGAACGGAAAGTACAAGTACGTCGGCAAAGTGCTTCCTTGATAGCCCCGAGGGTATGACCCTGCGGGCAGACGGTCGTCCGCGCACAATCGGCGGCCGGTGGAATCGAAGCCCCAGAGGAATTCTTGCAGGAGTTTCTTCAGCAGCTTGTAAACGGAATCACGTGGGGAAGCATCTACGCTCTCATAGCCCTGGGTTACACCATGGTCTATGGGATCTTGAGGCTCATCAACTTCGCCCACGGCGACGTTTACATGGTCGGAGCCTTCGCGGCATACTTTGCGGCACGGCTCGTCGGCGCTCCTGGGCCCGTGTCGCTGATCGGGGCGGTTCTTGTTCTTTTAATCGCGATGGGCTCTTGTGCCTTGCTCGGCGTCGCCATTGAAAGAGGGGCCTACAAACCTCTGAGAAAGTCTCCGCGGCTCACTGCGCTCATCACCGCGATCGGAGTCTCCTTGCTTCTCGAGAACCTGGGCATCATTGTGTTCGGGCCCGATCCCAAGTTCTTTCCCCAGATTGTGACGTCTCGGCAGATGGAACTTGTCTCCGGCGTGGTTGTCGGACGCCATCAGATTATTGTTCTCGCCGTCTCGGTTCTTCTGATGCTCTTGCTTCAGTTGATTGTGCTCAAGACAAAAATAGGGAAGGCCATGAGGGCCGTATCGTTCAACAAGCAAGCGGCCAGCCTCATGGGCATTTCTACCGACAATGTGATCACCTTTACTTTCGCGATAGGCTCGGCCCTGGCGGCGGCAGCGGGCGTGCTCGTGGCCTTGAGTAACCCGAAGATCGACCCGTTGATGGGCATCATGCCCGGCATCAAGGCCTTTGTGGCTGCGGTCCTGGGCGGCATAGGAAACATCCCGGGGGCCATGCTGGGTGGCCTGATCATGGGGATCGCCGAGGTAATGGTGGTGGGGTACGTCTCGTCGACTTACCGTGACGCCATTGCGTTTGCTTTACTCATAGTTATTCTTCTGGTCAAGCCCACGGGTCTGTTGGGGACCGGAATGGCGGAGAAAGTGTGAGAGGGTTGCTTCTTGTTCTTGTTGTCACAATAGTCCTGGTGCTTCTCAATTTTCTTCTTCCCGCTCTGATCAATCCGTACCTTTTCCAGATTCTCATTCTCTGCGGAATAAACGTCATACTCGCCGTGAGTCTCAATCTGGTCAACGGCTTCACCGGACAGTTCTCGATAGGTCACGCCGGCTTCATGGCAATAGGCGGATATACTTCTGCGGCACTCACGTACTACCTTGGACCACACGTCTTGGGCAAGGCCGCGTCAATCGGATTGTCGCCGGCGATCGTGGGAACCTCGTTTTTTGTGCTTTCCGTCGTCGTCGGAGGGCTCGCGAGTGCGGTGGCGGGATTTTTGGTGGGACTTCCCTCCTTGAGGCTCAGAGGTGACTATCTCGCAATCGTGACGCTGGGCTTCGGCGAAATCATCAGAGTCATAATCCTCAACGTCAACGCCGTTGGGGGAGCAAGGGGATTCGCCGACATTCCGCGGTACACGAACCTCTTCTGGGTTTCCTTCTTTGCATTCGTGACGATTCTGGTCGTGAGGAATATCACGACTTCCACCCACGGGCGCGCTTTCATCTCGGTGAGAGAAGACGAAATCGCCGCCGAGGCTCTCGGCATAAACACCACCCACTACAAGGTACTCGCGTTTGCCATAGGAGCGTTCTTTGCCGGTGTGGCGGGCGGACTGTTCGGTCACTACCTCATGTACCTACACACAAACAGCTTCACTTTTATGAAGTCGTTCGAGGTCGTGATAATGGTGGTCCTTGGCGGTATGGGCAGCATCACGGGCTCGGTAATCGCGGCGGGCTTTCTTACCATATTGCCTGAGGCCCTCCGGCCGGTCAAAGAGTTCAGGATGGTGATATACGCGAGCCTTCTCATTTTTCTCATGATCGCGAGGCCCCAGGGGCTTCTTGGAATGAGGGAGCTGAGTCTTCAGACCTTCCGCTCGCTTCCGTTCAGGCCGGGGAAGAAGCGGACGGAAGGAGCGCAGAGTGGATGATGGCCGGCGGCAGTCGAAGTAGGGGAGGAGGCGGCGCGGCAGTGGGGAGCGAGTAGGAGACACCGAGCGAATGCCGTTGTAGGCGGGGCCAATAATGCTGGAAGCGAAGAGAAACATGGAGGATCGGAGCCCGGCCCGTGGTGAAGATGCGCTGGCGATGAAACGTGGGAAGGAATCTAGCGTGAACGAGCTTCTTTCGCTTAGAGACTGCTCCATGGATTTCGGTGGACTGAAGGCAGTCTCCAACTTCGATTTTTCGCTGACAGAGGGCGAGCTTGCGGGACTCATCGGCCCAAACGGAGCAGGGAAGACAACGGTTTTCAATCTAATCACGGGGGTCATTGCTCCCACCTCCGGAGAGATCCGTTTCGACGGCAACAGGATCGACGGTCTCCCGACCTACAGAATCGCCAAAGTCGGTATTGCTCGCACTTTCCAGGCAACCAGGCTTTTCAAGGACCTGACGGTTCTAGACAACGTGAGAACCGCCTGTCATCTCCATGCGCACTCCACCCTTTACGGCGCGATTGTCAGGACTCGTGGCTTCTATGAGGACGAGGCCAGAATATTGGCGATAGCCACAAGGCAGCTAGAGACCTTCGGACTTCTCGCTCTCAAGGACTCCAAGGCAAGCATGCTTCCTTACGGGCTTCAGAGGCGAGTCGAGATCGCACGTGCGCTTGCCAGCGAACCGAAGATTCTTCTTCTGGATGAGCCCGCTGCCGGAATGAATCCGCAGGAGACCGAGGACCTGATGAGACTAATTCGGTGGGTCAGGGACGATTTCAAGCTCACCATCTTGCTCATCGAACACGACATGAGAGTCGTGATGGGAATTTGCGAGAGAATCGCCGTGCTCGACCACGGCGTCAAGATAGCGGAAGGAAAGCCCGATGAAATCAAACGTGACCGCAAGGTGATCGAGGCCTACTTGGGGGAGGACATCGTTTGCTAAGGCGAGCGTACACTGTGCCGAAGACCGGGTGCCGAAGACTGGCGCGGCGGCGCTGACGGAAGAGAGGGAGGCCGGACTTGTTAACTCTCACTGAGGTTCACGTTTTCTATGGAGCCGTGCATGCGCTCAAGGGCATCACCGTGAAGGTGGAGCCGAACAAGATAGTGGCGCTCATCGGCGCGAACGGAGCAGGGAAAAGCACCATCCTCAGAACCGTCTCAGGGCTGGCCAGACCCAGCAAGGGGAACCTCGTCTTCATGGGTAGGGAGCTCTCGACGGTTCAACCGCACAACGTAGTAAGGCTGGGCATTTCCCACGTTCCTGAAGGTCGGATCATATTCGCAAATCTCACAGTCATGGACAACCTCGAGCTCGGCGCCTACGTCAGGAAGGACACGGCGGAAATCAGGCAGGATTTGGAGAAAGTGTTCAAACTCTTCCCGAGGCTCAAAGACAGAATGAAACAAAACGCAGGAACCCTGAGCGGCGGCGAGCAGCAGATGCTCGCCATGGGTAGGGGACTGATGTCTCGCCCCAAGCTGCTTCTCTTGGACGAACCCTCCCTCGGGCTTGCCCCCATCCTGGTGAAAGACATTTTCAAAACCATTTGCGAAATCAGAGATCGCGGTACGACGATCCTCCTGGTCGAGCAGAACGCGCGGATGGCGCTCTCGATTGCGGACGAGGGCTATGTGCTCGAAACAGGCAAGATCGTGCTGCACGACGCTGCCAAGAGCCTGCTGCACAACGAGCAGGTTCAGAAGGCATACCTGGGCGGGTGAGTGGGGAAATTGGTGAGGGGGGTGGACTAGGACGACGGGTGACGTCGATGAGTGAGGGAATGTGTGAGGGGGTGGGCGTGGCCGAAGCAAATTGACAGCGCCGTCGGCCTGTGCTATCTTGGGACGGCGATCGAAAGCTGCTAGGAATACTGCCGATACTGATACTCAGAGATTCCTTTGCACGCAGACACAAGCGGGGTCGTAGTTCAGTTGGTTAGAACGCCGGCCTGTCACGCCGGAGGTCGCGAGTTCGAGTCTCGTCGGCCCCGCACCCTCCGTAATCTGTCGTCCCGCAATGAGTTATGCGATAGGGACTATATTAGTCTCGAACTTCTCATTATTGCCGTTGTAGCAGCATTTGTACAGCCTCTGCTCAAGCTCACAAAATAGGAGAGGTCAGGAAATGTCTGACCTCTTTAGGTTTTTCTTCGTTTTTGATTCAGCGCGGCTCTTTGTTCCGCTGCGCCTGCACTCCGCTATCTGAACAGTGCTTTGATTTTCCCCCACGTTGTCTCTTGTATAGAGGTCGGGCCGCACCCAATTCCAAAAGCACCGACGAGCCCGCACCCACCGCTGTTTGCAGGCGAACACTGGGAGTTGAGGTTAATGTGATAGTCGCGGACCCCTGGATTACAAAAAAGGGGATCCGCAGAGAAATCCCCTGATCCCGGTGTGCAGGAATAATAGTTGCCCCTACTGTTATTCCAAACGTCGTTGCAACGTAGGATGGGGGATGAGGGGCTAGACATACTGTTGTATATCCCCCATCTGCTGCCAACTATAATATTGTTCTCCAAGACTGGGGATGCATAGAAAAACGAGATCCCATCTCTGTTGGCGACAATCGTGTTGTTTCTAATCGTTGGGGAGGAATGATCTATGGCGACGGCGATATTTGTTCCGTTCACGATCAAATTCTCGTAAATTGTAGCCTGGGACGAGGCAAAACAGCCGATCCCAATAGAACCATCCCTCATGATGTTTCTCCTCACAACCGGAGAGCTGCCTTGACAAAGGACGGCCGCGTTTTCGTTGTGGACAAACTCGTTGTCCTCGATGAGGGCTCGCGAAGTAAAGCAGTAGACTCCACATCCGAAAATGTCGCCGTACTCAGCCCATTCCCCTGTGTTATAGCTTATCATGTTGCGGGAGACATAGAGAACTGACGCCGCATCGGCAGCAATGCCGTCCCCATGATTGTTCGTAATTATGTCATCGATAACCTCAACATCCGAGGACTCGCAGAAGATCCCACCGCCGACATTATCGGGCCAGTAGGGTATGTAGATTTCACCTTCAGTTATGGTAAATCCCCGTATTACTCCTGTGGCAGGAATATTGACGCAGTGAATGACTCTGTGAAGCGGCGTTCCGTGAATATAGGTCGCTGTGGCGCCAAGCTCACCGATGAGAGCGACATTCTTTCCAGAAATGGTTAGCGGTTCATAGTAGTGGCCAGGCCCGACAAGGATACTGTCACCGGCACTGGACAAGTCAATGCCCGCTTGAATCGTGGTGCAATCGCCAGTGCCATCCTGCCGAACCAACCAAGTGCGAGCGTCTGACGAAACAGGAAAAACTGTCACAGACAGAATCAAAAGAAGGAAGGTAGAAAAGACTCGATTCACGGCGACCTCCGAGACGGAGCCTGTCATTTATCTGTCGCGAGTGTTGTTCTCTAGATCAATTATAGCACTCGGTGTGGAGCCTAGCCAGTTTTTTAGGAGTGCTAACCTAAGTTGCAACCAAGCGAAAGGAAATGGCCGTAGCGGCGCTATTAGCCCAAGTTCTAAGATCGTCTCGTAGCCCCCGCACCTGCCTTAACTTGTTGAGCTTGAACGAATTAGTGGACAGACCAACAACAACTTCGAACTCGTGATTGGGCTCTTGGCAAAGCTTTGGGCGGGTCTCTTCCATCAGCCCACAATGACAAGAGAGTGGGTAGATCTTCTGACTCCTCTTGTTCTGTTCCGCGTCCGTGATTCTGTGATCCTGATGCTCACTGGAGGAAAGGACGAAAGCAAGAACCGCCGTGCCAGGCAAACCAGCACGGCGGTAAACTAAACAGCCTTCGTCTAGAGGCGTTTCTAGTGCAGCCCTACCCCACCGTAAAAAAACCTGTAGTCAGAATCACCTGCTGTCCAGGGGAAGCAGCTGCAGGGTCATCCTCGGCTGTGACAAACAGGCGAAACTCCTTCAATTGTGTGACTCCCTTTACTTCACCCTTACGATCACTACCTACCGTTAGCTGGCCCAGGCCCACGATTTGGTTGTCCGGAGTTTGAAGCCAAAGAATGTATGTAGCCTTTGGCGGAGTGAGGTTCTGCGGTGGAGCCAAATAATTCACCTTGAGGTCTATCTGAGTGTTGCCGTTCTTGTCGAGGCTGATTTGGGCCTTTGCTTGAGCGGCAGGCACTAGTACAGAGACTGGGAATGTGATCGTCTTTGCACACTGAGTCACTCCCGCCGCACAGCAAGCCAATACTGCCAACGTGATGAATTTCCTCATGTTTCCTCCTTCGCGTGGCGATCGACGTAGCGAGCAAATAGGGAATTAGCGCAGGGCGGTGCAATTCGCTCAGAGTTGTCACACACCCTTGCCACACCCTAGTGCTAGGCGAAGACTATGTCAATGCTAAAGTGAACCGGGACTGGGTAAGCCACACGAAACAGAAGCGAGTCTTTCCCTGTCTGTTATGGTGCTGCCTACTCAGTGCTGTGCTGCCGTGGAAGCACTTATGGAGGCTCTCGACTCGACGAAGCGGCGCTCTCTCAGAATAACGTTCGAATCAATCTTTTTCCGAACTTTTTCTGGGATTCTATGTTTCCTTCCGTAATCGCATAATGTGCTCTGCGTAGAGGGGTCACAAATTGGCTCGTCTGTGACTTTTCTTCTGGATTTTAGTTTGGTTCTGAGGTAGTTTCGACTTGGTATGGCTCGGAGCGATGATGGTGCGGAGTTCGTATCGAGGCGGTTGACGCAGTGGCTCCGAGAGAAGTGTGTGGAGCCGGTCTTCATCGAGCCAGGTAGTCCGTGGGAGAACGGTTATCTGGAGAGCTTTCATGTGAAGCTACGTGATGAGTGTGGAGACGAAGAGATGTTCTGGAGTAGTGGAGAGGCTCAAGTGCTGATCGATTGGTATCGAGACGTCTACAACAGTGAGCGGCCGCACCACAGCTCGCCGGGATATCGAACGCCGGCTGAGATGGCCATGGGAATCAACACAAGACGCCCAGGACTGGCTCTGGGACTGGATAGCAAGATGAGGTAAGGTCAGTTTTGGTGAGCTAAATGCATGAGCAAGCAAGAGTAATTGTTCTAGGAAGTTTTTCTAGAATCAACCCAAGTGTTTTGTGCCAAGCGCACAAGGCCTTGGGTTCTTGTTTTTAGGGAGGGCCTAGAAAATGAAAGATACAAAGCAGCGGGGCGAAACGGGGATCAAAGCGCACTTGGAATACGCCGATGGCATCATTGCTACATTGAGAGAGTCATTTTTGGTCTTGGACAAGAACTTACGAGTTATTTCTGCCAACCAGGCTTTCTATACCACCTTTAAGGTTGCAGAAAAAGACACCATAGGCCGGCCGCTTCCTGATTTAGGTAATAGGCAATGGAATATTCCTAAGCTGCTTCAGCTATTGAAAGAAATTGTACCAGAAAAGAAATTTGTGAAAGATTACGAGGTCGAGCATAAATTTCAGCAAATTGGACAGCGAGTCATGGTCCTGAATGCCCGTCAGCTGCGCGTTCCTAAGCACGTAGCAGCAATAATAGCGGCGGGAGCAAGAAGAGAAGAAGAAGACGACGACGACGACGAAGAAGAAGAGTTGATCCTGATAGCTATTGGAGACATCACTGAGCGTAAGCGTCTACAGGAAGAATTAAAGGAGTCCGAGGAGCGTTATCGCAGAGCCTTTGAAACATCGCGGGATGGATTATTGCTTGTTCATAAAACCAAAGCCGACATTCTTAATTCTAACGCATCTGCCCAGGAATTGCTGGGCTATTCCCAAGAGGAGTTTTTGAAAAAGAAACTCTGGGAAATCGGCATGATCAAGAATGATTCGGGCTTTCGAGAAACGGCGTCAATATTGGAAAGAGATGGTGTAATTCATTACGAAGACACACCGGTAAGAACCAAAGAAGGCCTGAGCATAAATACAGAGGTTTTCCTGGTTGACAAGGCAAAGGTTATCCAGTGCAACATCCGTAACATCACCGAGCGTAAGGAAACGGAAGAAGCATTGAGGGAATCTGAGATGAGATTCAAGGCCATCTTCAATGAATCCACGGACGGGATGCTTTTAGCAGAAGCAGGGACCAGGCGGTTCTTCATGTGCAATCCAAGAATTTGTCAGATGTTAGGATATACCGAAGAAGAATTGATGCGTCTGGGAGTCGACGATATCCATCCTGAGGAGGATGTGCCGTTCATCATAGAACAGTTTGAGCGGCAAGCGAAAGGAGGAATTGGAATTGCAGCGGGTGTTCCGGTGAAGAGAAAAGACGGCAGTGTTTTCTATGCCGATGTTAATGCGTCACGGATTACCTTGACCGGCAAAAAATATCTCTTGAAAAGCTTCACGGATATCACCGACAGCAAGAAAACACAAGATGAACTACGAGAGAAAATGCGGGACTTGGAACGGTTCAGCAACTTTGCCGTGGATAGAGAATTGAAGATGGAAGAGCTTGAGGAGAAGGTAAGAGAGCTTGAGGAAAAGCTGAAAGCAAGATGAAACTTGAAGGCAGAACCGGAGAAAAGGTTGCCCTTAAGGAAAGACAAGAGGACATCTCCGCCCAAGAAGTATATTTGGAGAGCGTCATGTCCTCGATGACGGATTCTCTGATTGTGGTTAATCCCGACGCCACGCTGAGGTCAGTGAATAGAGCTGCCTTGGATTTATTGGGTTATAGGGAAGAGGAGCTCATCGGCCAACCAGTGAAGAACATTTTTCTGCAAGAAGAAGAGAAGGAAGAGGGAAAAGAAGAAGAAAGCATGCTGCATAGGTACTTCCAAGAAATAATTACTGCAGGCGTGGCGTACAATATCGGCTTAACTTTTCTTACCAAACAAGACAAGGCGATCCCGGTGAATTTTAGCGGGGCGGCGATGCAGCAAAACGGCCAGATTATCGGCATTGTGGGCGTAGCCAGAGACATGCGCCAGATCATGGCAATCATAGGCGATTTGGAGGAGAAGAAGATAGAGCTTGAAGAGCGCAGCAAGAATTTGACCCGGATGCAGAGGGCAATGTTGCATATGATGGGCGATTTGGATATTGCGAAGAAGGAGGCGGAGAGGGCAGAAAAAGAACTGAAGAAGTTAGACCAGTTGAAGAAAGATTTTATCTCTACCGTTTCCCACGAACTGCGCACCCCGCTTGCTATCACTAAAGAGGGGATAAGACTTATTTTGGATGGGATCACGGGCGAGATGAATGACAAGCAGGAAAAGATACTGAGTATCGCAGGAAGCAATATTGACCGGTTAGCCAGAATTATCGATGGTCTCCTTGATCTATCCAAGATTGAGTCAGGCAAGGTTGAGTTAAAGAGAGGATTAGTGGATATAGCCGGGATGATAAGACAAGTAGCTTCTTCTTTTGAGTTGAATCTAAAGGGAAAGCCCTTGGAGCTAAGAATCAATGTTCCGAAGAAACAGATAGATGCCTTTGTGGATCCGGATAAACTAATTCAGGTTTTTACCAACCTGATAGGAAATGCCTTCAAATTCACGGATAGCGGTTACATAGAAGTTTCACTGCAAGAAAGAGAAAAGGAAATTGAGTGCGTTGTGGTAGATACAGGGTTAGGTATTACTGAGGAAGATATGCCTAAGGTATTTAGTAAGTTCGAACAGTTTGGCCGCTTGCCTGGCCCGGGTGAAAAGGGCACAGGCTTGGGCCTAGCTATTACAAAAGGAATTATTGAACTGCACGGAGGCAAGATCTGGGTGGAGAGTGAACCTGGCCAAGGGGCGAAATTCAGTTTTGTTCTGCCCAAATACACTACTGAAGGAATCTTTAAGGAATACCTTAATAATGAGATGAGAGAGGCAATGGGCAAGAAGACCTGCATGACGTTAGTCGCTATCTCTATTCTTGAGTTTAGTAAATTGAAACAGGAGTTTTCAGATGAGAAGATGGACGCTATTCTGAGAAGCATGGAGGGGGTGGTAAAGGGTACCGTACGCCGTGAAGGAGAGGTTGCGTTTGGTGATTCTGGCGAGATGATGGTCATTTTGGCTGATTGTGATAAAGAAGGTGCTTTGAGTGTAGAAAATAGGTTAAGAGAAGCTTTGGATAAGTATTTGACCAACGAGAGACTACCTCACGAGATCAGGTTAAGATTCGGTTCTGCGGTTTATCCGGATGAAGCCAAAGATGATGAAGAATTAATTAAAGAGGCTAAGGAGGCATAGAGAATTATGGGAAAGAACATATTGATCGTAGATGACGAGAAGGATTGGATACAGGTACTGGCCATGAGGTTAGGACACGAAGGCTATAAGACAGAAGCAGCGTTCGATACCATACAAGCTACGACACAGGCAATCCAACTGAAACCAGATCTAATACTTTTGGATATCATGATGCCTGCAGGTGGCGGGTTGGAAGCATTGAAGAACTTAAGAGCAAACGTCAAGACATTCTCTATACCCGTAATAGTACTTACGGCAAAAGGGGATAAGGAAACAAAAGAAGCTGCAGAAGGGTTGGGTATTTCCGGATATTTTGTCAAGACTGCGAACACGGTCGAACTTCTGGCTAAGATAAAGAAGGTGCTTGGCGAATAACCAACAGGGTCTTTTCGGGCTTTGAGAAGAATAAGAGTTAGTCTGATTGACGCGATTACAGAGGCGGAAAATGAGCAAGAAAAGACTTGACCCACAAGGTCCCGGCTCTGCCAGCTTTCAAAATCAGCACGCAGACTCTTGTATACCTCTGTGATAACACTGCGACCCGTGCCCTCCAATCTCACCAGTTGCACATGGCCCCCTGACCGCCAAGTTCGAAATTCGTCTCGTCGGCCCCGCGTCCACCTTAACCTTACCTTGCTTTACCACGAACCACGCGTTACAATGCGCGTGACAGTCTAATCCTATTCAAATTCAAGGACCGTGACGCTTCACACTTTGAGACTATGCGTGGCTTTCCCATGGTAGGCAAAACGATCTCTCACTACAAAATCCTCGAGAAACTCGGCGAAGGCGGCATGGGTGTCGTCTACAAGGCTGAGGACACCAAGCTTGGCAGACATGCTGCGCTGAAGTTTTTGTCTCCGGACCTTACGAGAGATCCCGAGGCAAGGAAACGTTTCATCCAAGAGGCGAAGGCGGCTTCTTCTCTCGACCACACCAGCATTTGCACAGTGCACGAGATCGGTGAGACGGAGGATGGGCAGATTTTCATCGTCACGGCGTTCTACGAAGGCGAGACACTCAAGACAAAGATTGAGCGTGGGTCTCTCAAGGTTGAGGAGGCTCTGGATATTGCGATCCATGTTGCGCAGGGGTTGGGGCGAGCGCACGAAGCAGGGATTGTGCATCGTGACATCAAACCCGCAAACATCATGATAACGAAGCGTGGCGACGTGAAGATCGTGGATTTCGGTCTGGCGAAGCTGACAGGACAGGCAAAGCTCACAGTGATGGGCTCTACAGTGGGCACGGTAGCGTATATGTCCCCGGAGCAGGTACAGGGGGAGGATATTGATCACCGAACTGACATCTGGGCGCTGGGAGTCGTGCTGTACGAAATGCTGACGGGACGGTCACCGTTCAAGGGTGAGCACGAGGCTGCGCTACTCTATTCCATTGTGCACGAGGAGCCGCAGTCGCTCTCACTAGTGCGGTCGGGTACACCTGCCCCTGTTTCATCGGTTATTGCCAGAGCGTTACAGAAAGACCGAGCGTTGCGGTACCAGACTGCACAGGAGCTCATCGATGAGTTGAGGAAACTTACGGTTTCGGGCAGGCCCCCTCGTGTTGAGTTACCACGTCAGGAGAAATCGATTGTAGTTTTGCCCTTTGAGAATTTGAGCCCGGACCCTGACCAGGAGTACTTCAGCGATGGTCTGACGGAGGAAGTGATCTCTGACCTCTCGAAAGTCCATGCGCTCCGCGTCATATCTCGCAGTTCTGCGATGACGTTTAAGGGGACGAAGAAGACGATACCTGAAATTGCCAAACAGCTCGAAGTGCAGTACGTGCTGGAGGGCAGTGTCAGAAAAGCGGGGAATAGTCTACGAATTACGGCACAGTTGATAGACGCAGCGAGTGATGCTCACATTTGGGCTGAGAAGTATTCGGGTACGCTGGATGATGTGTTCGATGTTCAAGAAAAAGTCTCTCGCGCGATCGTCGATGCTCTGAAGCTCAAGCTTACACCTGAGGAGAGTCGGAAGATTGCCGAGCGACCCATTGACAATGTCGCGGCCTATCAGTGTTATCTCAAAGCCAACGCTGAGATCTGGCGGTTCACCGAGAGCTCTCTCGAGATGGCCCGGCTACATCTCCAGAAGGGTCTTGATATCTTGGGCGATAATGCTCTTCTGTACTCGGCCATGGCATTTGTTTATTGGCAATATGCGAATATAGGCGCCGGGCAAGAGGACTATGTGGCGAAAGCAGAACAATATACGAATAAAGCTCTCGCCCTGGATCCAGATTCTCCTCAGGCCCATCTTGTTATCGGAATGATCCATGGGGCGTTTTACGGAAATACGCGAGAGGGAGTACGCCAGCTCAGGATGGCGCTGGCTGTGAATCCGAATTATGTTGATGCTCTGAAGTTTTTAGCTGGTTTTTGTACAATGTCAGTCGGGAAGCTTGCCGCCGCTATTCCATTAGTGCAGAGAGTCAAGGAAATCGATCCGCTCGATCCGTGGAATTATTGGCTTCAGGGACGGCTTTTCTTCTATGGTGGTCAGTACAAGCTTGCTCTTGAGCAACTCCGTCAACACTATCAGTCAGATCCTGAAAATCCTGTCGCTCAATTCTTCTGTGCCTGGACCCTGACGTATGCAAACGAGATCGACGAAGCCTTTTCCATTATCGACCGCAGTGCGAAGGCGACTCCGAATAATGTGTGCACCAAGTTCGGTCTCTTGTTGAAGTACGGACTGCTGAAGGATAGAGAAAGTGCATTCCGGGAAATGACTCCTGATTTCCAGAAGACCTGCAGAAGGGACCATCAATGGTCATACTTTGTCGCAGTTCCGCTCGCTTTGCTCGATGCCAGAGAGGAATCCATCGATTGGCTGGAGAATGCGGTCAACGGGGGCTTTATCAATTACCCGGAGCTCGAACGGAACCAAAATCTTGACAACCTCCGCGGCGAGGAGCGGTTCAAAAAGCTGATGGAACGAGTCAAATACGAGTGGGAGCATTTCGAGGAGTAAGGATGGCCGGGCGAACAGTTTCTCGCACAGGATGTGCGAGAAACCCGATACAGGTGTACTGCAAATCCACGAGGGAACACGAGAGCCTCAATTTTGTTCGAGAAGCTGTTCATAGTAATGGGCGGGAATCTCTGTTGCATCGGAAACGGTGTAAGTCCTGATGGAATCAGTGGGCGGAGACAGCGTGATATACGAGGACGATAGGAACTCGGGCTCGCGGTGAACCCTCTTCGAGGCTCCGAATCCGACAAGAATCCCCAGAACAATGAGCGCGGCAGTCCTCAGGATCGAGTATGTGACAGCCTCGCGCGGCCGCGGGCTTGGTATCCGTAGATCTCGCTGGCGTGGTCTGGCACCGCCGATGATCTCGATGTCCTTCCGAAGCGCCTCCAGTCGCGTACTGCACTCGGAACACACTGCAAGATGCGCCGCAATGCCAGCGCGTTCCTCGTCGCCGGCGATTACTTCCAGGGCGTATCCAAGAAGCTGGTCTTCACTATTGTGCGTCATTCAAGAACTCCTTTCCGTCGCAATGTCTCGCGGCAGGACTTGACGGCGTAGAAAATGCGCGATTTCACCGTACCGAGCGAGGTCTGCAAGATGTCGGCGATTTCTTCATAACTGTGACCACCGTAAAATCGCAATACCAGCACGTCGCGATGCTCCGCATTCAACGCCCCAATCGTTTCGGCCACAAGACGGTCTAGTTCATCGCTCAAAACGCTCTCCAGCGCATTTCGGTCGCGGTCGAGGAGATCTAGCTTGTCCAGTGCAACGTTTCGCCGCAATCGGTTGGCCTCCTTCAGGGCCAGGCGATAGGCGATCGTGCTGAGAAGCGCTTGAACTGTGCCCGTCCTGTGTTTGATCTTGGTGCGGAGCGCCCGCACAAAGGTCTCCTGTACCACGTCATCTGCTGCGGCAACGGAGCCGGTGATGAAGAGCGCAAGCGCCAGAAGGCGCGCCTGGTACCGTCCTATCAGAACGCGCGAGGCCGTCTCATCTCCCCGCTGCGCTCTGATAAGGCACTCCCACTCTGAGTTCACTGCTTGTTGCACTTCAAGCCCTGCTCCTTACACCACGAATCGATTTCCTTCAAGTCCGACGCGCAGCAGCACCAAGCCTGGGCGGTCTCATATCGCGAGTGTTCGGGGATGAGTCCATCCACGTGATCGACGTACCAGCGGAACAGTCCGGTGCGAAGTTCGGGCGCATTTTCTCTCAGGGATTCCAGATCCGCAGCCACGGCTGCCGCATAGTTGGTAACCAACCACCGTCCGGCGGCGGCTTGCGGCGCGTTCTGGAGCCTCCAGCTTTCCAGCCCGCCGGTGCGGAAAGTCTCAATCCAAGTGCGATATACTTTCCGAAGCTGCTCGGCGTAAGGAGTCTGCGAGGGCGTCACGAGCGTGACCAGACCCAAGTTCCTGCCTTTCTCGGTCACATTCTTAAGCTCACCTGTGACATTGACGGTTCTGGACAGGTACACGGGCCGTCCAGCGCGTTCGGCCGATTCAATGATCTTGAATATGAGCACATCACCGAACAGCCCCCCGGGAGACGGGCTTGAGTCGCTCTTCTTAGACTCTCTCAGAATCGAATTCCGCAGATCGTTCAATTCACTCGTACTAATGAAGCGCGGCAGGCCGTGCTCAGTAACGTACATCGGGTACCAATCCGTGTTGAGCAGGCTGCGGTTGACGATGCTGACATCTGGTCGCACTTTGAGAACGCGCGTCAGGATCCAGCCGGGATAAGTGTCGTTGTCGCCATTCGTGACCAGGATCGCATCCTTTTGCAGACTGGCCAGCATGTTGTAGTTGTAGTCCATTACCTCGTCGGCGATAATTCCGCTCTCAAGCAGTCGCCGCAATGCGACGTCAAGCCGTTCCTGATCGCCCAAATCCATGTAGCGTACGACCAACGCAAACCACGCATCAACGTAGTTCGGATCCACGGCAATTACTCGCTCCAAGTACTTTCGGCCTTCAACGTCGTTGTGGACTCCTTGATGCTCGAGCGATTTCAGATACATTAGAGTGGGATTGGCTGGGTATTTTTTCAAGCCCTTTGCAAGTAGCTCCCAGTACTTCTTGTCTCCTGCGTAGCGTGCGGCATACATCCAGTTGGCGTAGGCGTACTCTGAAGGATATTCATTGGAGTACTCCTTCCACAGTCCGGCGAGCTTCGCGTAGGTTTCCTCACTGTAGACTACCTGCCGCATGCTCCTGATTTCCTCCGGTCGCACTATCTCTTTGGCGGCGGAGCCGTTCGGTACGAACATTGCGACCAGCACAATCAAGGTTCCGATAGACAGCCAGATGAGTTTTCGGTTCATCGGACGTTCCTCCTTTCTGACTATATAATCCCCAATCTTGTCAGAAGTTCATGGAATTTTGATCAATATTGGAAGAACCCGACTGCATGTGCTAATCTTATCAGATGAAACAATTCGTCGCCTAGTCCGGTATCTAATGGTGATTTGCCGCGCGCACGCGTCACCATCGGCGGCGTAGGGCCATTTTGCCCGCGCCCGCGCACGCGTCACCACCGGCGGCGCATGCTGTGTTTACCTGCAACAGCAGAAGTGCCTTTGGGTTGCCCTCTGCCTCGAAGGAGGTTTCGACAATGTACTCTCACGTCAGACACGATTTCAACGGAAATGGTCGTAACAAGAGAGGCTCGCACGAGAAGTCCCTCTGGATCTTCGGAAAATCCTCGTTCGTCGTGCTCTCGATTGCCCTTCTGTCGTGCCTTGTGTGGGCCCTTGCTCTGGCGCAGGGAGAGGCATACAGAAAACCGCCGGACACCCGGCAGATCGAAGTCAGAGACGTCCTGCACGGTAAAGAGATCGTGGATCCTTACCGGTGGCTGGAGGACCAGGAGAGTCCGGAAACGAGAGCGTGGATCGACGCACAGAACGCGTATTCCCATTCGTTGATCGATTCCCTGAAGGTGAGGGAAAAGATCAGGCAGCGACTGACCGAGTTGATGAAGATCGAGCGCATCACCATGCCGTCCGAGCACGGCGGTCGCTACTTCTTTTACAAGCGGTCGCCCGACCAGGATCAGTACGTTCTCTACATGCGTCGGGGACCTGAAGGTGAGGACGAGGTCTTGATCGATCCGAACACTATGAGCGCGGACAAGACAAAGAGCGTGGAGCTTCAAGACGTGTCCAAGGACGGCACCATATTGGCGTACGGAATCCGGGACGGAGGCCAGGACGAGGTCGCCGTCAGGCTCTTCAACGTAGACACAAAATGCGACCTGCCTGACACGCTTACCAGGGGACTCTACTTCAGCTTGTCGATCCCGCCGGACAAGAGCGGCTTTTACTATTCTCGCCACGGCGAAGAGGGTTCGCGGGTCTATTATCACAAAATGGGATCAAATCCGAGTGACGATGTTAAGATATTCGGCGACGGCTACGGTCCGGACAAGGGGATCGGTGCCGTCGTCTCTGAGGACGGGCGTTACTTGGTCATCGACGTGGCGTACGGTTCGGCCGGGCAGAAAACCGACATTTTCTACCAGGACTTGACCGAGAAGGGCCCGATACGAACATTCGTTGACGACGTTGAAGCAAGATTTGAACCCCATCTGGCCGGCGACAAGGTCTTTATACTGACTGACTGGAATGCGCCCAAAGGTCGCGTTCTGGTCGCGGACGTGAAGAACCCCAGGCGCGAGAACTGGAAGGAAATAATCCCGGAGGGAAGTGCGGTCATCGAGGGCATGTCGCTTGCGGGCGGAAGGCTGTTCATCAACTACCTGGACAACGTGGTCTCGAAAATCAAGGTCTTCGATCCGGACGGCAAGTTTCTGCGCGAGATTTCGTTACCGGCGCTCGGTAGCGTGAGTGGTGTGGCGGGTTGGTGGGAGAGCAACGAAGCTTTCTTTTCGTTCACGTCGTTCCACGTGCCGCCGACCATTTACCGTTACGACGTCGGCAAGGGAACACAAACGGTGTGGGCGCAGCTTAAGGTTCCGGTGAAGACCGACATGTTCGAGGTCAAACAGGTGTGGTACGCCTCGAAGGACAGCACAAAGATCCCGATGTTTCTGGTGTACAAGAAGGGCATGAGGCTCGACGGGCAGAATCCGACGTTCCTCACCGGCTACGGTGGTTTCGATGTCAGCATGACTCCGTACTATTCGTCGGTTGGGGTGCTCTGGATCGAAAATGGCGGTGTATATGCCGTGCCCAACCTGCGAGGCGGAGCGGAATTCGGCGAAGAATGGCACCGCGCCGGAATGTTTGACAAGAAGCAAAACGTGTTTGACGATTTCATCGCCGCCGCCGAATGGCTCACGGCGAACAAATATACGAACCCATCCAAACTTGCGATATCGGGAGGAAGTAACGGCGGGCTTCTGGTGGGCGCCGCCGAAGTGCAACGACCCGACCTCTTCCGGGCCGTCGTCTGTACGTATCCGTTGCTTGACATGCTGCGCTATGATCAGTTCCTGCTCGGCAAGTTCTGGGTTTCCGAGTACGGCTCCGCAAGCGATCCGGAGCAATTCAAATACATTTATGCGTATTCTCCGTACCAGAACGTGAAGAAAGGCGTCGAGTATCCGGCCACGTTGTTCATTACCGGAGATTCCGACACGCGAGTTGCGCCTCTTCACGCTCGCAAGATGACGGCCATGGTTCAGTCGGCTACCGGGTCCGATAAGCCCGTGTTGCTTCTCTACGACACAAAACTGGGTCACTCGGGGGGGCAACCGTTGAACAAGCAAATTGATGATCTGACGGACGAGATGGGTTTCCTCTTCTGGCAGCTCGGTATGGGGAACTAGTGGAGCGGCTCGTCGTGAAACGACCAAAGACTCATTTGCACCCAGGGGTTGCTCGACTTTTCTGCGTCTTGGCCTCCGGTCCCGCCCGTGCCTTGACTCTTACCGCAATCTGCATCTTGTTGTCCGGCCTGGTTCTTGCTCCGGCCACTGTCCTCGCCGCTCCCATCCACACCACTTACCTGTGGCACATGCATCAGCCGATATACTGGCCTGACAGGAGCACATGGTATCCCTCACGGTATGAAACGGCCTACGAAACCATAACGCTCGGCCATTCGCAGAGCGACGTGTACGAGATTTTCAACAAGGACGACCGCGTCCACGACTATCAGAATTATCCCAAGGACGCCGTTGCTTCCGTTCTCGACCTCCCCGACGCCGGCGCGCAGATGAGCTTCGCGGCGGCTTTGATCGAAAACATTAAGAGCCTCGCCGACGCAGGCTGGAACGGCGGGCGATACGCGGGAACCTGGTACGCCGACTACCGAACCGGCCGTTCGTGGACGACTTCCGGCGGTCGTTCGAGGCTGTCGCAGCTCTTGGTTGCCGCACATCACCCGATCGCTCCGCTCATGGACCAGAACGCGTTGCGGAAGGAAATCCAGGTCCAAAAGATAGCCTACAAGGCAGCTTGGGGAGACACGAACTACTCGAAGGGCTATTTCCCGGCCGAGATTTGCTTCTCGGAACGCATGATTCCGATTCTGGTGCAACAGGGAATGGAGTGGGTGATTGTTCCCGACGTCCACGTATCCCGCGCGTGCCAGGATTATCCGTACGTGGCCAGCGAAGACAATTGTGACCCACCCAATCCGGCCGATCAGTTGAACCCGGCGCAGGGCTACTACGACAACATACGAATCAGCAGAGGCGTGAACGTGAAGACGCCGGTGCCGTTCGGTTTCAGACCGCACTACGCCCGCTACGTCGATCCAAGCACGGGCCAGGCGTATTCCATCAAGGTGATTCCATCGGCAGACGCAATGAGCTGGAACGAAGGTTACGGCATGTACGGGACGGGCGAGATCGATGCAATAGCAAGCCGTAACGATCCCGCGAAGCCGATGCTGATCCTGTTCGCGCACGACGGCGACAACAGTTGGTCGGGAGGCTATTCCTATTACAATGAAAACGTGACCAACTTCTGTCACCAGGCGGCGACGAAGGGCTACGAACCCTCGACCGTTGACGAGTACCTGGCAGACCATCCGGTCGATCCCGGCGACGTTGTTCACGTCGAGGACGGCGGATGGGTGAACGCCGACGGCGATTTTGGATCGCCTCAGTTCATAAACTGGAACTGGCCTCTCGTGGACGCGAGTGGCCAGTTTGACATACCGGACGGCTGGGCCGAGGACGAGCGCAATTGGGCCGTGCTCACGGCGGCGCAGAACCGAGTCGAGACTGCCGAGGCGATTTTTGGGACGGAACCGAGCCCCGCCAAGATCTACGATCCGACAACCGGCGCGAACAGTGTCGAGAAGGCGTGGCATCACTTGCTCTCAGGTTACGAGAGCGGCTACATGTACTACGGAACTTCGCTCGACATGGAAGTCAAGGCCACCCTCGCCGCAAACGCCGCGGTTCTGTATGCGGACCCGGTGATCACCGGCGGTGGCGGCGCGGATGCGGTTGCGCCCACGATTTGGCTGCCTCAGCGGCTTCCCTGGAATCCCGGTGGGAGGGGAGGAGGTTCTCTCTGGGGCTATCCGAGTGGTGAGGGCACTCAGATGGCGAGTGATTTCTGGATTTGGACGTTCGTCTACGACGCTTCCGGCGTGAAACGGGTTCAACTCAAGTACCGGCTGGATGCCGATGGCACAAATCCGATGACGAGCGATCAAAACGAAACCTACGCCGGCGGTGCGGAAGTGGGGTCGTGGCAGACGCTGGCGATGGCGTGGCGAGACTTCCCGAAGGGCAACTATCTCAACGACCCCAGCATCAATTTCTCCGTGCTTCCAGACTACATTGCCGACGAATACTATGTCCACGTCACTGAATTGTCCGAGGTATTGATAGACTACTACGTCGAGGCCGAGGACTCGCTGGGAAACGTCAAGCGTAGCCCGATCCAGCACGTGTGGATCGGTGAGACCTCGGGAAGCCCGTCGCACGTCATCGACGGAAGTCTCGACACAACTTCAACGCTGGTGGCCTCGAACGGCAGCCTGCACCTCTACGCCGACTGGGACGGGCAGTATCTCTACGTGGCGACGGAAGGTGTGGGGAGCACGGCCGGTTGGGATCACTTCGTGATTCTCGGCGTGGATCTCTCGACTCCGGTAGCTGCGCCGTGGGCCAAGGCAGGAACTGTAGCCGACCGCACGCTCTACCTGGGCAACGAGGATTCCAACAACTGGTGCGGTTGGTTTGATGAGAACGAGAACGTCCTTTCGAGCGGAATCGAAAAGGCCTCGGGGAGTTACCTGGAGGGGCTGGTGGCGCTCGAGACTTATCTCGGCACGCCGCTTCCCGGCGGTGTCTATCTTGCGATGGCGGCGTACCAATCCGCTGACGGAGGAGTCCTCGCGGCACAGGTGCCTGCTGGAAACGGGAATGGGAACGTCGAGGCGGCCGAATACGTTTACTTCCCGCTTGCCGTCACTGGTGTAGAGCCGGACCAAGGCAGCGGTGGTTCTGCATCGCCCCAAGCGGCGGTGTCCTTGTCGGTGAGACCCAACCCTTCCAGCTCCGGCGCTCAGTTCGAACTCTTCTTGCAGCGTCCTCAGAAGTTACTGTTCGACATCTATGACATCCACGGCCACAAGGTGAGGACTCTGGATGGTGGACTCGTGAGCGCGGGACGCCAGTCACTCGCGTGGGATGGCCGCGACGCAAGAGGGCAGGAGGTCTCGCCCGGCGTCTACATCATTCGTATTGACGCCGCGGGGCAGGCACTGAGTAAGAAGATAGTGGTTTTGAGATGAGTGCCCAGTAAAGGGCGCGCTGTTTCTGCCGCCTCAAGCAAGCCCGATGATAGTGTTTCTGCTGTAGGGATTGTGCTGTATGGGCGTGGCTAGAGGGACGCCGCTGTGGGAGCGCCTCCGTGGGGGCGCTGCTATAGCGGCGCTTCGCAGGAGTGCTGCTGCAAGGGGTGCTTCCAGCACGCCACCCACAATCGTGCCGTCCTATCCAGGTCAGTCCCACCAGTCGATTCGCGAGTTCGAGTCCGGTCTGGGGAGCCACTCCGGCCAGTCTTGTATTACGCGGATGCTGCCTGCGTCACAGACTAAAAAGCAAAATCCACAACCAAGGCGTAAATATTTTCCTTGAGAGGATCTGTCTCTCCGGTTTCCCTGTGTGTGTATTCGGCGTGCAAGGCCACATTGACCGCCGTCCAGTCGCCGAAGTAGTACCTAAGAACCCCGGAATAGGCTTTCACCTCCCTGTCACGGTCATACGATGGCGTGCAAATCCAGTTGTAGAGTGCCGAAGCGATCAGCCTGTTGTTCATTAGGCCCGCGTAATCCAGCTCCGCCAGGCCACCATCGAACTCGTAGTCTTCTGTCGGAGCAAGAACATTCAGAGAGTTGTCATCCACACCCTTCACGTACGACCCTTGAAGATTGAGCGTTTTCCAATTCAGACTGGCATGCCCACCGAATCTGTAGAACGGCTCGTTAGGGCCGCCGTCGGCTTCACCGGTAGGGGAGAGTGTAGCGCCCGAGATCGAGAGCGGCTGCCAGCCGTAGTAGACGAACGCACCTATTCGTTGTCCCGCACTCTGTCCGTCCCCCGCGCCCATGGTTTGCGAAACGTTCAGGTAGACGTCTTTGTATCTGTTGTTGTCCGGGCTTGCTCCGGTGCCATTAACGACACCCAACCCATACTTGAATCCGCATCTCCACTGGCCGGTCGCTTCAACGCCAATCTGATTGTCGTCGAAAACGAAATTGTTTTCCGGTGTTGAGAACGAATAGATCTCGTAGGGCTCCGTCAAATAGAACGAGCGTTTCGAGCTGATTGCGTGATACGCCGGTTCGAATCTGCCGACCCTGACGTTCAACGCATCCTGTATGACGTTGCTGAACACGACGTTTCCCGACTCTAAGGCTCCCAATTGCGATGGGTTCGTGCCGCCTTGAGAACCGGTGTAGTCCGCTGAAGGCTCGTCCATCCTCGGCGTATAGATGAAAAGAAACGATATGTTCTTGTGCATAACTCCAGCCGCAAGCAAGTCCAGCCCCAGCATGTCAAACCCGGAAGTTGTAACATTCTTAGTGTTGTATCCCGAGAGCCCGGTAGATGTTCTTACGGCAATCGGGGGAGGAGTGTCAAACACGCTCTTCTCTCTTCCTTCCTGGCCGGGAATCTGGTAGCCGTTGTCCCTGAACCGCTGTCCGAAATCATTGAGTTTGGGGTAAGCAGTATGGCACATGTTACAGTTGAAGCCGTGCTTCCTGGCGAACGCCGGAATCGCGTGACCGCCGGTAGGCATCGTGAGCTGTAACACGAAGAGAACGAGCAAAAGAAGACATGACTTTTTCATTCTCCTCTCCTCCTCTACTTTGGCAGTACTGAGGCCGGGATGGGCGTCACGGCTGCAACTTCAGGATTGAGGCTCGTCATGGCACGCGTCATGAACGCAACCAGTGCACTCACCTCCTGGTCAGTGAGTCCAAGGGGTACCATTATGCGATCGAGGTATGCGTCACGTGTGCCCCCGCCCTTATTGTAGAAATTGACCACGTCTGTCAGAGTCTTCTCCCCGCCCGTATGCATGTATGGCGGTCGTAGTGCAGCGTCTCTAACTGTCGGCGTTTTGAAGGCGCGCGTATCCTTGGGGTTTTTTGTGATTTCCGATCTACCATCGTCTACTTTGAGCGGACCACTCTGCGTGACACCTAGATTGTGGAATCTTCCATCCGTGAAATGACCGCCCCAGTGACATGCCGTGCAATGTGCCTTTCCGTTGAATATCTCTAACCCTTGCTTCTCGAGCGGCGTCAGGGCGGTATCGTCGCCTTTGACAAGCCTGTCAAAAGGCGAATCCGTCGTGATGACGGTGCGCTCGAACGCAGCTATGGCCTGCGCCACCTGGTCGATCGTTACGGGCGTCGTTCCGAACACATTCTTGAACTCTTCCACATAACCTGGAATATCACCTACTGTTCTCAGCATTTGCTCATGAGTATTGCCCATCTCGACTGGATTCTGGATCGGCCCCTTGGCTTGTTCCTCGAGACTCGGGGCTCTTCCGTCCCAGAATTGCAGGGGTAGGTAGGCTGCGTTGGAGACTGGCGGAGCTCTGCGGCCGCCGCGCTGCGAACCTATTCCCTCGCTCGTCGGACCCTTGTCAGCCCAGCCCGCGAGAGGGTCGTGGCATGTGGCGCAGCTAATGGTGTTGTCCTTTGAAAGACGGGTGTCAAAATAGAGCTGTTTGCCCAGCATGATTTTCATGCCGGTCTGGGGATTATCGGCCGGGACAGACACTTGAGGCAGGTTGCCGAGTTTCTGCGGTCCCAGCGAATGTACCTCCACCCCGGTGAGGGGTTGGGGCGAGTTGTCGGCAGCCAGAACCAGAAGCGGGACAAACAGGATTACAACAGCGAGAAATACGTGAATTCTCTTCATGTTGCCCCCCTTGTTCGAGTGAACGGACACAGAACCAACAATGTAACTGAATGCCAGGTGATCAATATGAACAGTTGCTCTCGCCGCGTTGGCCCGAACAGTCTATCAAAACGGCAAGGGGAATTGCAAGAGTTCTGACCTGCCCCCGTTAACGGAGTTTGACAAACCTGGGAACGGCGTGCTATAGATGAGAAAGTGCTTGGGGGAGCAGAAACGGCTGAGAGGGCTCCGCGAAAAACCTGGAGTCGACCCCCTGAACCTGTTAGGGCAATGCCTGCGGAGGGAAAGCACTATTCGTCGCCTCTTCTGCGGTGACGCACTGTTCCCTGCCGCCGGCATGCTTGGAGGAGGCAATGAAACCGAAAGCAGCGCAGACAGGGAACGACCTGCCCGAAATCGGAAAAATCTCCCCGGAAATATTCGACGAAGTCATCTTTCCCATGCTTGGTCGTAAGGACAGCAGCGTTCTGGTACCCCCTCAGCACGGTGTGGACGTCGGCGTCATCGACATCGGTGGGGGTTTTGTGATGGCCATCACCTGTGATCCGGTGTTCGTGGTGCCTCAGTACGGCTGGGAGCGCTCGGCGTGGTTCGCCATCCACATTCTCGCCTCGGACGCCGCGACTTCCGGCTTGCGCCCCCGATACCTCGCTATCGACCTCAACCTTCCGATGAGCATCACAAAACATGACCTAGTGACTCTCTGGAAGACGATGCACAAGGAATGCGACAAGCTGGGCATCGCCATTGTCGCCGGCCACACTGCCCGATACGAGGGAACGGATTATCCCATGATCGGCGGGGCGACGATGATGTCCGTCGGCCCCAAGACAGACTACATTACCCCGGCCATGGCGTCGCCGGACGAAGACATCGTGATCACGAAGGGACCCGCGATCGAAGCATCGGCGCTCTTCGCAGTGGCCTTGCCGCGCCGTGTTGAGGAGGCCTACGGCCTGGTGTTCGCGGGACGTGCCGAGGCCCTCTTCTGGCAGACTAGCGTTGTTGAGGATGCCCTCACCGCGGTCTCAGTCGGAGTGCGCGAGAATGGCGTCACAGCAATGCACGACGCCACCGAATGCGGCCTCTGGGGAGGGCTCTACGAGGTGGCTCGCGCTTCCCGCGTGGGGATGCGAATCGAAAAGGGAAAGATTCCGATTCCGGACGAGGTAGAGAAAATCTGCCGTCTCTTTGAGATCGATCCCTTCTCTTCGATCAGCGAGGGCACTCTGATTATTACGTGCAAGAAAGCGAAGACAACGAAGCTTCTCTCGTGCTTGGAAGGGAAGGGGATTCTGGCGGCAAAAATAGGGGAGACCTGTCCGGAAGAACATGGAATAACTTTGCTCGAGAGAGATCACGAGATACCTCTCGAACACCCGAGGGTCGATCCTTTCTGGAAGGCGTTCGGGCAAGCCCTCGCGGCCGAGAGCAAGTAGGCCAAATCACGCCTCGCCGAATTTGTGTTGCTGGAATTGTGATTCTGAACCGAGTGCGGTCTTTCCGGCTCGCACGTGCTTGCCTTGGGTCAAAACGCGGTAAGAGCGGCGGAATGATTCAATCAGGACGACCACGGCGCAGAACATGATCAGGCCGGAGAGAGTGACGTTCACGTATCCCAGTCCCACCTTCCCCGGAGTAGTCGTCAGCGGCATGAAATTGTCGAAGATGTTCCGCCAGCCGGCGTAGAGCGTCGTGACGGTCACGAAGGACATCGGTACCAAAGTCACCCACAGATAGCGGACCTTGCCTGCGTTGATAAGCGCGGTCGTAGCCACGGCCAGCGCCACTCCCGCCAGCAGTTGATTGGCGGTGCCGAACATCGGCCAGATCGTGCTGATGTTGCCGGTCCATATGAAATATCCCCAGCAGAAAACCACGAGGCCCGTCGAGATGAGTGTTCCGGGAATCCAGCCGGTCCTCTCCATCGGCTTGTAGAACCGACCGCCGAACTCCTGAAAAAGGAACCGCGCGACGCGCGTCCCGGTGTCGATCGTAGTTAGAATGAAAAGGGCCTCGAACATGATGGCGAAATGATACCAGTAGGACATGAGGCCCCTCATGCCCGGCAGGCCGGAGAATATCTGAGCGAACCCGACGGCCAGCGATACCGCGCCTCCGGGCCTGCCCGCCACGTTCTCTCCGACCTGTGCGGAAAGGTCGGCAAGATTCACCGGAGTCATTCCCATGCCGGCAAACTTGGCCGGCGCCACGTTGATGGCAAAATAGTCGGCCGGCACCAGCGAACAAGCGGCGATCAAGGCGACAACGCTCACGATGCCTTCCACGAGCATGGCCCCGTAGCCGATCAGGATGGCGTCCGATTCCTTCGATATCATCTTGGGCGTGGTACCGGAGGCCACCAACGAGTGAAAGCCCGATATGGCTCCGCAAGCGATAGTGATGAAGAGAAACGGAAAGAGCTTTCCGGGAATGATCGGTCCGCCGCCATGCACGTAAGAAGTGACGGCGGGCATTTTGAGGTAAGGGTGAACCACCAGGACGCCGATCACGAGCGCCACGATCGTCCCGATCTTCAAGTAGGAGCTGAGGTAGTCGCGGGGGCAGAGCAAGAGCCAAACGGGCAGTACGGACGCGATGAAGCCGTAGGCTGCGATGGCGACGATAATCCCATTCTGTGAGAGCGTGAACCAGGGGCCCAGGAACGAGTGAGGCACGCGCCCGCCAAGAATCACGGCGGCAAACACGCCAATCACTCCGATCGCGCTGGCCTCGACAATGTGACCAGGCCGAATCCGGTACATCCACAGGCCGACGAACAGCGCCACTGGAATTGTCGCGGCGATCGTGAACGTACCCCAAGAGCTTTCTTTCAGAGCGTTGACCACTGCCAGCCCCAACCCTGCCAACGCCACGATGATGATTATTAGAATGGCCAAAGAGGCGATCGTTCCGGCAACGGGACTCACCTCGTGGCGAGCGATCTCAGCCAGTGATTTTCCCTGGCGCCGTATGGACGCCACGAGGATCAAAAAGTCATGCACGCCCCCAGCCAGCACTGCCCCCAACAGCATCCAGAGCAACCCGGGGGCGTACCCGAACTGGGCCGCAAGGACAGGGCCGATCAGCGGTCCCGCCCCGGAGATGGCGGCGAAGTGGTGTCCGAACAGAACCCACTTGTTAGTCGGGTGATAGTTGTGGCCGTCGTTGAGGCTGTGAGCGGGCGTCGGCCGGCTGTCGTCGATAGCGGCGATCCTGGCCGCGAGGAAGGCGCTGTAGTAGCGGTATGCCAGGGCCATCACAAGAATGGCACCCAGCACAATCGGCACAGCGTTCATAGACGCTCCCTAGCTATATCCTGACCCTGATCGGCAAGATCACGCTGGTAATCCCACGCCATTGGAGACGCCGCTGAACCGCGAATGCGGTCTCGTTGTGGAATATTCTGTCGTAGAACTTTGGAAGGCGGAAGGTAACCTGACCGGTGAACACAACGGATTTTGGGAATTCCTTGACGATACCCTCACATAGGTGCATTGCTCCGTCGACCACGTCGGTGGCCACGATCATCCTGTAGTCCGCAGCAAAGCCGAGCTTTCTGGTCAAGTCAACACATTTCTCGAGGTCACGATTGACAGACTGTTCCAGGGCGTCGATTCCTTCCGCCCCCTTGAACGCTCCGGAATCGACCACGGCCACAGACCCAAAGATGATGTTCTTGTAGGTCCCGGGGAAATTTTTGATGATCGAGAGCAGCGTATGGACGGCGGGGCCGTTGTAGCCCGAAACGAGTTGAATTGCGGTCCACTCGTTGGGGTCAAGAGGACTGGTGTTGATCGGACCGTACGTCGGAAAATCGAGAAGGATTTCGTCGAGTTTTGCGATTCCTCTCTGCACTTTCGCGTAGTGACGGTGCACAAGATAGCAGCCCGCGACCACGAGAGCCGTGATGAGGAACGTCAACCAGCCTCCGGCGGTGAACTTTTCGATTGTCGTAATTATGAGAATGGTCGCGCAAAGGACGAGGCCGACGAGATGAACGCTCAAGTGTCTCTTCCATTTCGGGTCTTCCTTCCGACGGCGGACATAGAAGCGGCTCATTCCGAGCTGAGACAACGAGAATGTCACAAAAACGTTGATCGAATACATGACCACCAACGCGGCCACCGACCCGCGCGTGTAGATCATGAGAGCGATGGATGCGAGACCTATGATTAAGACGCCGTTCTGCATGCTCAGCCTTTCGGAAAGGTTGGCGAAACGACGAGGAAACCAGGAGTCCATGGCCATGTTGGACATGACTCGCGGACCATCGACAAAGCCGGTCTGTGCTCCCACGAGAAGCAGGGCGCCTTCCGCGAGAATAGTGACAAAGGCGATCCAGCCTCCGACCGGCCAACCGGCGAAGAGCCTGTCGGCAAGAGCGGCGTTGAGCGTCTTTCCTACCACCGGTTTTATGTCTACGAGGCCGTAGCAGAGAAACAGGACTCCCGCGGTGAACGCCAGCGAGACGGCCATGTAGAGCATGGTCTTCTTTCCCGTCTGCACCTTCGGCTCACGCATGATCTGGAGGCCGTTCGACACGGCCTCGATTCCAGTGTACGTGCCTCCTCCCAATGAATACGCGCGGAAAAACAGCGCCAGCAAACCCCAGATTCCGATGGTAGAAAGGTCTCGTGCGACGCCTGAGTTGAATTCGTTGGCGAGCGGGACAAAGCGATCCGTGTGCGTGAGAACCCCGTCGAGCAGCATGAGGACGTGGGTGACGACAAAAACAATGAAGATGGGCGCGAGGACCGATATCGATTCCTTCACCCCTCTTATGTTGAGTACGATGAGAATCACGCAAAGGAAGCACGCAATCGGAACCTTGTAGGAATGGAATTCCATCGGGAGAAAACTGAAGATCGCATCGACGCAGGCCACGATGGACACGGTGGCGGTCAGTATGTAATCGACCAACAAGGCACTTCCGGATACGACTCCCGCGTTCTTTCCAAGCATGTGAGTGGCCACGACGTATCCGCCTCCGCCGTGGGGGAAGTGCTCTATGATGCGGGAATAGGCGTAGGAAATGATAAAGACCGTTAGGGCCGTGGCCAGCCCGAGCAGGACGGCAAGATAAGTATGGCTCCCCAGCGCCCGGAACGCCGCCTCGGGGCCGTAAGACGAAGACGATAGTCCGTCCGCACCGAGGCCTATCCACGCCAGCAGTGGAATCAAGGACATCTTATGAACGACCTTCGGGTCCTTGAGCTGTCTGGGCGCCCCGGCTATCGCGCGCCAGGTTCGAGCAAGCCCGCTGACTTGCGATTCACTACCGTCGGAACTCACGATTCCCCCATTATACCACACGCCGGCTTTTCCACAGTTCGAAGCACTCTCTCCAAGATAACACAGAATACACCCCAAAAGCCGGAAGCACATCATACATGGTTATTGAATGGTTGCATCATTTAAAAATATGGGTAGAATCTGAGATATCGCGTTCGTTGGAATATCGAGTTCTTCGGAGGCGTCGAACTGGCAAGAGGAGGGTGCCGTACGTTGAGCAGGACACGGAGCGTTGTACGTCGATCTACACGCCGTGACAGGACACAGGATCGCAAGGCGATCGGTCGCGAACAGATTCTCTCTGCACTCGTGAGTGCATTGGAGCCTCTCGATTACGTGTACGCGATGTGGGAGGGAGGGGCCATCGGCCACGGTCGTCTCGACGAGTGGTCGGACATTGATCTGTACGTAGACGCTCGGGATGAGCGGGTAGGAGAGGTATTCCCAGTCGCGGAACGAGCGCTGGAATCGGTTTCGCCGATTGAGCTCAAGTACGAAGTCCCGACCGTCCCGGCTCAGGGCTACGCGCAGGCGTTCTATAGGCTCGATGGCACGAGCAAGTTCCTACTGATTGACCTGGCCGTCTTCAAGCATGGTTGCCAGGACAAGTTTCTCGAATCTGAAATCCACGGTGGAGTGTGCTTCTGCTTCAACAAAAACGAGGCAATCAGACGTGCTCCACTGGACAGGGAGAAGCTTCTCAATACTCTGAGATCTAGGGCCGAGAGGATTCGGAAGCGTTACGACACGTTCGGATGTTTCATCCGCAAAGAGATAAGCAGAGAGAATTGGATCGAGGCTCTGGAACTGTATCGTGGATTGACGCTAGACTTGCTGGTCGAATTGCTGCGGATCAAACATAAGCCCGTGCGTTACCAGTTCAAGACGCGATATGTTCATTATGACCTGCCAGCGGATGTCGTGAAGAGGCTGAAGAAACTCTATTTTGTGAGGGACGAGGAGGATCTGGAACGCAAGTACCGTGCCGCAGAGAAATGGTTCTACGAAGCGCTCGAGGACATCGATTTCGAGGAAATCGAACGACGTTTGGGGAATGCTTGATGGGAGTCGGTGTGACGAGGAAACCCTTTTCGGAGGAGACGCGTATGAGGAAGATCTTCTTGGCGAACAACAAACCACGGTGCCGGCTGATTGTCGGAGTGAGCTTCGTCGTCATTGCTGCGGCGCTAGCCTGTCTGTTTCCCGCGTACTGCGGGGAAGGCATGTGGCTTCCGCAAGAGCTATCCGACGAAGTCATGCGGGACATGCGCCTCAACGGGTGCGAACTCAGTAAGGATGAAATTTACAACGGTCTGGGGACGGGTGTGGCAAACGCCGTGGTGAGGGTCGGTGCGACAGGTTCTTTTGTGTCGCCGGAGGGATTGATCCTCACAAATCACCACGTTGCGTTTGGCGCCGTGCAGCGAATGAGTACCCTCGAACACAACTACATCAGGGAGGGATTTCTCGCCAGGTCGAGGGAAGAGGAGGTGCCGGCCGTCGGTTACACGATTTACGTCGGTCAGTCCGTGAACGACGTGACGCGAGAGGTGCTCTCGGCAGTGAAACCTTCGATGTCGCCTCTTCAGCGTTACAAGGCGATTGAGAGAAGAACGAGAGAAATTGTGAAGAAGGCGGAGAAGGGAAGGGACGTTTATTGCGAGGTCAGAGGCTTTTTCGGCGAGTCAAGATACCTGCTCTACACGTCTATCAAGATCAAGGACGTCCGCGTTGTGTATGTTCCGGCCCGCTCCATCGGCGAGTACGGCGGTGAAGTGGACAATTGGATGTGGCCTCGCCACACGTGTGACTTCTCCTTTCTTAGAGCGTACGTAGCGGCGGACGGGAAGACGGCCGAGTACTCGAAGGGCAACGTTCCGTACAGACCGAAAACCTACCTCAAGATTGCGGCGGCCGGACTTCGCGAAGGAGACTTCGCCTTTATCATCGGCTTTCCTGCTTGGACTGACCGGTATCTGAGTTCGTACGCCCTGAGCGATCTCGAGAGCTTTGAGTTTCCGCAGCAGATAAGACTGCAGGGCCAGATGGTGAGGATTCTCGAGGAACAGTCGGGCGCCGACCCGGTTGCCGCCGTCAGGGTCGCGGGCCAGATGAAAGGTATCTACAATTACCTCAAGAAGGACCGAGGAATACTGGAGGGATTCAAGAGATTCCGTCTCGTCGAGCAGCAGAAAGAAATGGAAGGGAAGCTCCTCGCTGACTCTCAGGCCGACATGGTGATCCACGAGAAGTACAACAGGCTTCTCGGCCGACTCGAGTCTTTGTACGAAGAGAATTCCAAATGTGAGATGAAGGATCTTCTTCTGGAATACCTGGTTGGACAGAGATCACTACTCGGCGAGGCGATGCTGCTTTACAAGTGGAGCGTTGAGAAGACCAAGAAGGATCTGGATCGTGATTCCGGATTTGCAGATCGCGACATTCCCGACATGAAGAGGGACCTCAAGATCTTCAACACGGGATTTCACCCCGGAAGCGATCGGGGACTCTTGGAGATGTTCCTGCGCGAGATCGCCGGTCTTCCAGAAGGGCAGCGAGTGGCCGTCGTGGATGAAATGCTGGGGCTGAGAAATGAGGCGGAACGCGAAAGGGCGATTGCCGGCGAGGCGTCGGCAGAGTTGCAAACGGCGATAGGGGCGCTTTTGGACGGACTGTACAGCGATACGAGACTTGATAAAGCTGAGGAGCGCCTCAGAATGTTCGACATGTCGCGCAGTGAGCTTCTGAAGGAGGGGGATCCTTTCATCGCCCTTGCCGCCAAGCTCTACGAAGAAAATGAGAAGAGAATTGAAAGAAGGAAGAGCTTCGCCGGTGCTCTTGACATGTTGATTCCTCAGTGGATTGAGATGCTCACCGGAGGATTGAAGGCCGGTCTTTATGCCGACGGGAACGGTACGATGCGCCTCAGCTACGGGTGTGTGGAAGGCTACGCTCCGCGCGACGCGGTCCTCTATCGCCCGTTCACGACACTCAAGGGAGTCGTGGAGAAACACACGGGTGCGGACCCCTTCGATTGCCCCGAGAGGATCCTGGAACTGGCTGCCAGCAGGACCTACGGTCCCTATGCTTCCTCGGACTTTGACGACGTGGTCGCCAACGTGCTCACGTCCAACGATTCCACGAACGGCAACTCGGGAAGCCCCTTGCTCAACTCGAAGGGGGAGCTCGTCGGGTGCCTGTTCGACGGAAACTACGAGGCTCTGAGTAGCGACTTTCAATTCGAGGACGACTTGACCCGTTCCATCAGTGTGGACATCCGGTACATACTGTTCGTGACTGATTTCGTGGACAACGCCCAGAATGTGCTTCAGGAACTGGGATTGAAGCAGTGAACGGTTGTTGCCAGGCTCGTTTGCCCGTAGCGCGCCAAGACTATTATTCTGTGACGTAGCATTGCGCCGGCTGGCAACGCATCGCTGCGTTCACTCCATGACGAGCATTGTCTTGGCCAGAGCGCCGTGCATCTTCCCCACGGACTTTACCAGATGCATGGTGACTACGAGCAACAGAATCCCTCCCAGTACGACCAGAGGGAGAAGGGCGCCTGGCACGTAGTAATGAGCGTCATCTATCTGCGCGACCGGAAAATGGAAAACGAGTTGCATAACCGGTTGTGCCATCAAGCCCACTGAAAGGGCAAGCAGGGTCGTGGCTACCGTAAAATAGATGATGCCTATCGGTAGCTGTAGCACCATGTAGGCAAGCGTCATCCATGTGCGCTTTTCTGAGACCAGACTCTTGAAGTGTCCCCACCATCCGAGGTTCTGCTCCGAGAAAAGGGATCTTCGAGGCATCCTCACTCCCAATAGCGCCTCGACGACTCGGCCCTCCACAAAGGCGATTCCTCTCACGGACAGCAAGAACAGCCCCACAAAGGGCAGACCGATGACAAGCACGAGAAGACTCGCGGAGAGCGAGATTCCAGTGACTGCCCACGTGAAGTAGATGATACCAGTGGCGAGAGAGAAGAGCATATAGAGGAATGCTCCCCAGGCCCTGGGGTCCGCAATTACACCGAAGAAGCGTGACATGGATGACCTCCTTTGTTGTAGTGCGGGGCGCGCAAGTCCGGTCGGAGTCCGGGCCTCGATTTCCATGAAAGCGGCCGCCACCTCGGCCGGCAACCCATACTTCTCGACGATCGGCTGAAGAGCCTCGGTCTCCGAGGCTCGAGGGCTGGCCGCAATTGCGTTACCAAGCGCGATTCTCAAATGCTCCTCGCTGTCCGAGAGAGCGTCTTGGATCGTGGCGGGATCGGCTCCCGCGAGCTCCTTCTTCAGTAGGGCGAGGTATTCATCAATGCTCTTTATCATCCGGTACTCCTTGCAACATTGTGTCCACGAAACCCTTTGTTTGATCCCATATCTCTCTCCACCGCGCGAGCGTCTGTCGACCGGCGTAGGTGATTCCGTAGTAGCGCCTGGGTGGTCCCGAAACGGACGGCTCGACACGACTGTCCAACAGGCCGCTGTCTTCCAGAGATCTCAACACGGGATAGAATGCTCCTTGCTTCATCATGGGGACTTGCTTGCGGTCTGACTCGATGTGCTTGGCGATCTGGTAGCCGTACATGGGTTCGGTCGCGTTGTCCAAGACACTCAGGAGGACCAAGGCAGCGGTCCCGGAATTCAGCTCCTTCTGGAATTTTTTGTCTGCAGTGCTCATCTCATTCACGGTGCCTTCCTCTCCCTCCGTCGGTACGTACCCCGTTCGCCCGGCTGCTTCGTCGTTCGCTCGGCCATTTTTCAAGTCCTACGTGCTTGGCTCTCTGTATTGCGAAATGTCGAATATTGTTGAATAGCTACTAATGCTAGATGAATAGTAGTATCAAGCTAATAGTATGTCAAGGGTTTTTTTGAGTCCAGACAATTTCGACTGTCGCCCGAGGCCGTTCTAGTTTGACCGGGAAGACCCCGGTTGCGACCCCCTCGGCTGCGAAACTCGTTGACTCTCATCGGCTATCGTCATAGATTCATTGTAGTAAGGCCGTAGGCGAAAAGCTGAAGCCGATCAAAATGTGGGAAAAATGGAGGGACCTACCCGGAGCTCTTCGCACCTTCCCGGAGCTTTCCAGCTTCGGCCGGTGCTTCGCAAGCGGGGTCCGGCGGACGATAACATGCTGAAGACCGAGACGACGGTTCTGGTGATCATCGACGTGCAGGGAAAGCTTGCGCATCTAATGCACAGGAAGGAGGAACTCTTTGAGAACCTCCAAAAGATCATCAAGGGTGCGCGGATTCTTGGAATACCTATTCTCTGGCTCGAGCAGAATCCAGAAGGCCTGGGTCCCACAATTCCAGAACTGGCGGCCCTTCTGGACGACGTCGGCCCCATCAGTAAGTTCAGTTTCAGCTGTTGCGGAGACGACCGCTTCGTAACTGCACTGAATTCACTGAATCGGAAGCAGGTCTTGCTCGCGGGGATTGAGACGCACATCTGCGTATATCAAACAGCGACAGATCTGGTGGCTTCAGGATACGAGGTACAGATCGTCTCCGACGCCGTCTCTTCGAGGACAAAAGAGAACAGAAAGATCGGCTTGGAGAGGATAAAGGAAATTGGTGCCGGCTTGACGGGCACTGAGACCGCTTTGTTCGAGTTGCTCAGAACCGCGAAGGCGGAGAAGTTCAAAGAGATTGCCAAAATTGTGAAGTGAGGATCCCGTGTATGGCCGGTAGTGAGCCCCTTGCTCCCTCCAATTTCATCAAAGACATTGTTACCGCGGACCTGAAAGCGGGCAAGAACCAGGGTCGAGTTCATACAAGATTTCCGCCCGAACCGAACGGCTATCTACACATCGGACACGCGAAGTCCATTTGCCTCAACTTTGGTGTGGCCGCCGAATTCGGAGGACTCTGCAACCTTCGCTTTGATGACACCAATCCCTCCAAAGAAGAAGTTGAGTACGTGGAGGGGATGAAGGAGGACATCAAGTGGCTGGGGTTCGACTGGGGCGACAGGCTCTACCACGCTTCCGACTACTTTGAGAAGCTGTACGAATTCGCCGTGCAGCTCGTCAAGAAGGGCAAAGCCTACGTTTGTGACTTGAGCGCGGATGAGATCAGAGAGACCAGAGGCACTCTCACGGAGCCCGGCACGAACAGTCCGCATCGAGGCCGCAACGTCGAGGAGAATCTGGACTTGTTCCAGCGCATGCGCGCAGGAGAATTTCCGGACGGCTCTCGCGTTCTCCGCGCGAAGATCGACATGGCCTCCGGCAATCTCAACATGCGCGACCCCGTCATGTATCGAATCCTGAGGGCCGCACACCACAGGACGGGGGATAGATGGTGCATCTATCCGACGTACGATTTTGCACACGGTCAGTCGGATTCGATCGAAGGCATCACGCACTCTCTCTGTAGCCTGGAGTTTGAAGACCATCGGCCGCTCTACGACTGGTATCTGGATCAGCTGGGCGTACACCACCCGCAGCAGATCGAGTTTGCTCGCCTCAAGTTGACTCGCACCATGATGAGCAAGCGACGGCTTCTACAGATGGTCAAAGATGGCGTCGTGAAGGCGTGGGACGACCCACGTATGCCGACGATAGCGGCCCTCCGCAGGCGTGGCTACACGCCGGAGTCGATCAGGACCTTCTGTGAGCGCATCGGAGTGGCCAAGAGAGACAGCGTCGTGGATGTCGCGTTTCTCGAGCACTGTCTGCGAGAGGACCTCAACAGGCGAGCGCCTCGTGTGATGGCGGTGCTGCGCCCGCTACGTCTTGTGATCGACAATTATCCGGAAGGCCAGGTCGAAGAGCTGGAGGCGATCAACAATCCTGAGGATCCGACGATGGGGATACGAAAGGTCCCGTTCACGCGGGTTCTCTACATCGAGCAAGACGATTTTCGTGAGGACCCGCCGCCGAAGTTCTACCGGCTGGCTCCGGGTCGCGAGGTACGCCTCAGGTATGCGTACTACGTGACGTGTGTGAAAGTGGTCAAGGATGAAGAAACCGGTGAGGTGGTGGAGCTTCGTTGCACGTACGATCCGGCGACGCGCGGAGGCGGATCTCCCGATGGGCGGGCGGTGAAGGCCACACTCCACTGGGTGTCCGCGGCGCACGCCGTCAACGCGGAAGTCAGACTGTACGATCACCTCTTTACGAAAGAGGATCCGGACGACGTGGAAGAAGGCGCAGATTGGAAATCCAACTTGAATCCCAAGTCCCAGGAGATCTTGACCTCGTGTAAGCTGGAGCCGGGCCTGGCCGGCGTGAACCCCGGTTATCGGTGTCAGTTCGAGAGACTGGGCTACTTTTGCGCGGATCCGGATTCTCTGAAAGACAAACTTGTGTTTAATCGGACTGTGACATTGCGCGATGCTTGGGCGAAGATCGAGAAGGCGCAACGTGGAGCGAAGGCAAGTTAGAAGCAGAAGGGGCGCTCGTTCGACCCCGAGAGTGCAGGGTGCGAATGGATATCTTCGAGGAAGCGGCTGAGAAGCGCGGGGAAGGCCACACGTTTGTTCTGGCCACGATGGTGAGAGGGGAGGGATCGTCTCCGAGGGACGTCGGCGCAAAAATGTTGGTTTTTCCCGACGGCTCGATTTCCGGAACCATAGGCGGCGGCAATTTCGAAAAGATGGTAGTTGATGACTGCCTCAGCCTGTTCGGGGGCAGTGTTTCTCCGACGGGCCCGCGCACGCTTCTCAAGACGTACAGATTCTCACGAAGCGGCCCCGATGCGACGGGGATGTGTTGCGGTGGAGAGGCGGATGTTTTCATGGAACTTCTGGCGCCACCCGAACGACTGCTCATCTTCGGCGGGGGACACATCGCCAGAGCTCTGGTCGGAATCGCGGCCTCCCTGGATTTCAGAATCACAATAGTCGATGACAGACCCGAGATTCTCGACCAGTATCGGAAACCGGTCGAGACCATTCTGACCGACCCGGAATATGAAGAGAGCTTCCCACGGCTTGATGAGAACTGTTTTGTGGTCATAGTGACGCGCAGTCACGTGGTGGACAGAAGAGTTCTCGCAAAGGTGATTCGGGAGAATGTTGCATATCTGGGAATGATAGGCTCGAAGACCAAAATCGCGGAGACCGTAGCGTTCCTCAAGGCATACGGCATCGAGGAATCGTTTTCGGGCAAAGTGCACACCCCCATCGGCCTCGATATCGGAGCAGAAGGTCCCCACGAAATCGCCGTGTCAATAGCTGCGGAATTGATTGCCGTGCGGAGGAAGGGCGCAGGGAGCTGCTGAGCAGATGACTCGAAGAAGAGACACACAAAGGGACAGGCGGCTGAGTGACCGCCCGCGGCAGATGTCAATTACGTGATTCGGAGCGACGAGGTAGGCGTCCGGCCCGGAAATCCATACGCGGTACGGATCAGCGTCAATCGATTGACAAGATGGTGGAACACTCGCCTGTCAAAGAAGGAAGAGACCTGTGCTTCCTCCATCGCTCGCCAGAGCCCACGGGCGTACCGGGTTCCGAACTCATGCTGCATCCTGGAATGTGCTTTCCTCAGCCACTCTTCCGTGTCTTTCACTTGCCATAGTAGTCTCGCAGAAACAACGAGATGAGACTTGACGGCTTCGGTCATGGCCGGCTCGCTTCTTGTCTGCCAGGCTATGTCCGCCATTGACTCAATTCGGTTCAGAGTCTCGACAGTCAGGTCCTCTAGCCCCTGATCGGCGCCCATCAGCCCGATCTCCCTGATCCGAGCGATGACGTCCAAGTCCGGCTTGTACCGGAGTCGCTGCTCCGCTCCCACTGTTAAAGAATGCTCGCCGATTCTGCCCAGACAATCAACGACCTCGATTGATGCCGCAGGCCATCCCCACTTTATGCCCACAGCGCCCGTCTTCCGGAGCTCATCAAGCGCCGTGGCATAGTTAATTTCTCCGCCCTTGCCCGTCATACTACCCTCGCCCATTGCGTACCTGATCAAATTCCCCATTGATTTCACCACTTCCCGCAGATTTTCCTCTCCACCGGTCGCCCCGCACTCTGTCCCGACATGACGTAAACTCCTCACTACCTCGCGGAACAGGTCGTTGACGGCGCTTGCGTTTGTACCGTTAGAACCCGCTATCAGTTTACCTAGCCTGCAAATTCTGTCGAGACCCTGCTTGAAGGTGTCGAAATCGCATGCCTTTGCCGCCAATATGCTCAATTGCCTAAGCGCATTGATGCTGGCTGACAATTCGGTACTGTTTCGACCGTCTATTCCCGCACGTCGGATTACTACGAGTTGTGCGCTCCTCGCGAAAATCCGTTCCAGCTCCTGGACGATGCTAGAGCGAACGAATCTGACAAGATAAAGCGGCAAGATACCAAGAGACCACACAGAGGCGAGCAAAGCAATCTTGAACGTAATCGGAGTCATCCGAATGACATCAGCCTTGAGCAGGATGAAGAATGTTAAGCTCAGAAGCAGCCACACCAAGTACAGCAGTATCGGACGTCTTCTGTTGGACGAGTAGGTCTCAATGCCTGTCAGTAACGGAATGGCGAATACGAATGCTGTGATCCCGGTCAGCATAAGTGCTACAAGATTAAGGAAATCAGATTCTTGGCCCTTGAGTGGACGTTCAAACCTCCACAGAAAGCCAGCAGACACGATCATGAGGACCGTTGCCAGTATTGCGTAGAAGGCGACGCCTCGTAGCCAACGAATCCTGACCTGACGTCGCTCTCTTATCACAAAGTATTCAGCCTGCCGCCTATTCACCCACATCCTCCGACGCGATGCCCAGGATGTCATCCACCGCGGACTTGAGCACGCTGCTGCCGCTCAGGCTCTTCACGAAGAGCCTGTTCACGCCGAGTTCGGATATTCTGCTGTGGAGTTCTGGGTCATTAACGACGGTGAAGACAATGACCGTGTTAGGATCTATTCGCCGCACCCCCTCAATCTGACCCTTGACTAGAGCCTCCAATAGGTCAAAGCCCACGAAATTCTTGTCCGAAGCTCCAAAACGCGGTCCAGCTGGGATGATGATGTCGAACACAAACACGTCATACTGCTTCTCTCTGAGCAGTTCTATGGCCTCGCTTGCGTCGCCCGCTATGTCTACCGTATACCCGGCACGCACCAACGGGATCTTGTAGCTTGCCAACGCAGTATCTGCCTCGTCCTCAATCCATAGGATTCTCTTCACTCTTCACCTCCGCTCTGCTGTGTTTTCCGGTGTGCTAGGGGAAGCCAAACCTTCACCTTCGTGATAAACGGAGTGTCCTTGTTTATCTCACCTTGATATCCCGGAATAGGATGACTTGAAACCTCGATGCGGCCACCGTGTCCTAGTGCTATTCTGAGAGCCTCAGAAAGTCCGATGCCCGAGCCGACCCGGTTCCAGTCCCCGGAGAACTTGCCACGATAGCCGTGCTCGAAGATCATGCCCTCTTCGATTTCCTCTGGCAGGATGCCGACGCCGTAGTTCTCGATCTCGATTGTGACGTCATTCCCCAGTGTCCCGATTTCCACCTTGACAAAACCTTCCCTGCGGAAAGAGTACTTGACGGCGTTTTGCACCAGATAGTGAAGCATCCACTTGATATCCCGCACAGACATTTCAACGGGTGGAACATACCCCTTCTTGTTTACCACAATCTCCAGCCCTTTCTTCATCGCATAGAGTTGGTAGATGTTTGCCACTTCCAGGATGCAGTTGTACAGGTTCCCCGCCTTGAACTCATAGGCCGTCTCCGGTTTCCCGTGTCCCCACTGCAACATGTACGCACGCAGGCTCTCCACTTCCAGATACGCGATCTCAGACGTATTGGTCGTCAGCTGTGCAACGAAGAGAATGTAGAACTTGTCCAGGTCCCTAAGTCGAGTGAGTATCTTGTTTGAGACCCTTCTAAGGTCAGGTTTCTGCTCGACCGCCTTCCTCAAGGAGAGAAGGCTGTCGGCCAAGTTGCGCTGTTCCTGGCGAAGCTCTACCATATTCTCAACCCGGCGGTCACCCTTCAGAGCTCTGAGTCTTGCGGCGTGCTCGTCCAGCTGCTTCCTGTGGGCGGCCAGACTGTCTTCTCGCTCAAGGAGGTCGGCAAGCTGCTTTAGGTCGTCGAGCAGACCTTGCGTGGCTTCCCTGATTGCTCTCGCAATTGCAACGCCGTCCGTCGACAGTCCCCCAAACTCCTTCCGTCTGTTCTCGGGGATCTCTATGTTTATGACTCTCTCCATTTCCTCCAGCACCACCCCCGTGTTCGCGTAAATGCTCATCATTGGAGCCATGAATCGGTGAGCAAAACGTTGCACATCCTCTGTGCCGCGGAGTACAGCTTCCAGCTTGCGTTTGATGGTGATGTCCCTGATCGTACCCTGTCGTCCGGTGATGTTTCCCCTGTGGTCAGAGTTCGGAAAGCAGTCGATTGCTATCCAGAACTTATTCCCCTCACGGTCCTTGACAAGTAGCTCATGGGCACACAGAGGTTGTCCCTTGGAATAGGCATCTTGTGTGGCGAGTTCGAACTTGTCTACGTCGGTACGGTTCGCGTAGAGCGAGCGGATGTCCATTCCGCACATCTCCTGCGTTGAGTAACCGAACATGCGTGCAAACGCTGCGTTACAATAACGTATGCGGGGCGTGTCGGTGTAGTCATTTTCCACTTGGTACGCACCAGTTGGCATGTTCTCCAGTATGTTTCGAATCCTCTCCGTGTTCGTTATATCGGTGAAGATCCCTTCTCTGCCAATCACTCGACCATCTCTATCTCTCATCACAGAAGTCGTAACAGAAATGATTATCTCCTCCCCGTCCTTCTTTTTCATCGCTATGGGGTAGTTCTCCACAACGCCGTCTTTCTCCAGCCGGGCCTTTAGCTCCGCTAAGTCGGCCTTGTTCTTGTATAGGTCCCCGATGCTCATGCCTTCCAACTGACGTGGATGCTCAAATCCGAACATTCTGGCCACGGCGCGGTTGACCTTCACAATTCTATCTTCTGCGTCGATCGTGTAGATGCCTGCGTTGAAACTGTCGATTAGCTTCCTGTATCCTACGTCGATCATGACGCCCCTGATGCCGACAACCTTGGTGCGATCCTCCGGGTCGTATAGAAGTTGTGATGAGTCGCTTACTACGACAGGCTTCTCGTGCTTGTTCTTCAAGTAAATGGTCTCGTTGACCAAGACGCCGCTCTTGCTCCGCATCCAACTGATGAGTCTTTCCCTTTCTTGCGGGTCAGGGTAGAAGTCAACGATATTTCCTGGGATCAGATCGGTGGCCGTGTCATAACCGAAGATTCGTGCAAAGGCATCATTGCAGTACACAAATCTCCCTTCCGCGTCGACCTGATAGGCACCTATGGGTAGAGTCTGAACGAAACTAACGTAATCCACTTCCACTTGAAGGGCCATTGGCCACCTCCATCGTAAGACCACGTAACACGATTCACGTGCCTGGCCAGCTAAGAAATCCAAGCGTCGCGCAATCGTCCCCATCGCCTCAGTGGCTAGGGGCTGTGACCGGCGCGCGTGAGATCCCGATCGACGTCATTGTCCGGCGTCATGATGCTCACCTGCGCGGTGAACAGCGCCCGAGAGGCTGCGCGAGCTTCATACTTATTGTTTTCGAATACTATTCGTATGTGGATGCTGCGTCACGACCGGATCTGCTTCAACCCAACGGGAATACAGTCACGCCAGCCTCTACGCCTGAAATCTCGCGGAGTATATCACATAACTGACGAAGGTTCAAGCCTAAACTGTTTGCGGAAGGGAGGGTGCACAAGACAATGTGCGTGGAGAGCCGTAGCAAGCGGGATCGTCTACGCAGGGCTAGAACCTGACGAAGTGACCCATCCAGAAAAGCAGTGTAATGGCAGCCAGGTGAAGGATCAACCAGCCGGGGCGTCCCCGGACGAAATTTCTCACAGAATCACCTCCAAATGAAATGCCCGATCGTGAAGAGAGTGGTGAGATAGACGAAGTGCCGCGTCCACCATCCAACCGTGAACATCCTGCCCATTCCCTTCGGATGATGGTGCAGGAATATCTGGTGTCCCACGAAGAGCTTTCCGAAAAGAAGCGTCGCGTCTGGGAAGGTCGTATTGAGCGCCAAACCTGCAAATGTCAGAGGGTTTGGCAAATGTGACAGGCTGATACTCAGCATGAGAATGATCCCGACAATCACTGACATTCCATTTATGAGATAACCTACGAGGAGCGTCCTCCTGAAACTCAGCAGAATCGGCGAGGCCAGAACGCTGACGAGGCCGAAGACGAAGGGAATCCAGTTGGCGGGGTTCGACGCAACGTCTGGGTTTAGAGGCAGGGGATGGATTCTCAGATGCAGAAGCCATCCGCCGAACGACAGAAACACCAGCGCCAGCGCGAGCGATCTAGTTTCTTTGACAAACTTCACTGGTCATCACCTCGATCAATGGCATTCCGAGACGGACTTCCTTCTCGAGTCCATTTCTCCGCCTAGTAATGCAGAACGTTCACGGACGCGACGCCTACCTTGCGATAAACCTTGTTCGGAGGCCACACCTCGCCATCTACGCGCAGGAGATCATCTACCTTAATGCCGAACAGTGACTCGTTTTGGCGCAGGTAAGGGTCGATGAGGCGCCAGTCCGGATCGGAAAGAGGCGCGAATTGCCCCCCATTGAGCTGATCATCTTCAACCTTGCCGTGCGGGTCACGCAAGTAGATGGCTCCGCCTGAGGCCAGTGAGAACAGGTTACCACCCGGGTATGGAGTGTCAAGCTCTATCAACCCGCCGGTCTCGTCGAAAGTCACTCCATTAACGATCACAAATCCTCCGCCGTCCATCGGATCGCCGGCCATGAAGGATTCGGCCAGATAGTCCAAGCAGGTGCCGTTGATCACGGTCCGCGGACGCCCCACGGCGTTGATGAGCGGTCGCCCGGCCGCCGACCCCAGGACGAAGATGTCGCCGCCCTTCGCTCCGTAAAGGAAAGTCTGTCCCACGTCGCCGTGTATCACCAGCCGGCCACGCTTGAGTATCTGTCCCACTTGATCTTGCGCGGCTCCGTGCACGAAGACGCTTGCTCCATCCAACCCGGAGCCCAGGTAGTCGCCGTTGTCGCCGAAGACGTCCAGTCGCACGTCATCAGTGTTTGATCCGAGGCCACAGCCGGCAAATCGTCCGCCGCGCCAATCGAGCGTGATGAAGCGACGCCAGCCGAGTGAATGGGCTCGGCAGAGCAGCCGTGCCGCGGACTCCTCACCCTCCGCGGGAAAGTCGCACGCGTCAACCACGAGAGCCAGTTCACCGAGCCCGGGGCTGCGCAGAGTCTGTCGCGTGCGCCAGTCGACCAGTCGGTGCGTACTCTCGGAACAGGAATCCAGTCCTGGCACGTTGCGCAGGACATGGTACAGGGATCTGTCCACCGTCGCGAGGAGCGCGGAGCGCCTCTTGATGCCGGTGTCATAATGCCTGTCGCGGAGTAACGTGAGGACATCAATGGCGCAAGCGCGCGTCGTGTCGTCTTCGCGTGCGAATTCGGCGAGCCAATCCGTCCACGCGGCCACTTGAGACAGGTCGGCGGCGGCCAGCGATTCTCTCGCCTCGGCAAACCACTTGCCTGCACCGCTCGCCAAAGGACTCGCGCCGCTCGGCAGAGAATCCGCATCGTGCGTGAGAGAATCCGTGTCGCCTGCGCGAGAACCCCTGTAGTGCGTGAGAGCACCGGTCACAGAGTCACGGAGAACAGACATCCAGTCCGCGCCGCTACGTGTTCTTGTGCTCGCGCCAGGGGCCGGTGTCGCAACAAGCTTGCCGAACTTGTCTCGGCAGGTAAGACTGTAACCTTCGTCACTTTTTGAGACAGTGAGAACAAAGGCGCCTCCGTCCGTGTAACTGCCGCCGCGTGCCACCCAGTACTTGTCGGCCTCGGGCTGGAAGCGGGCGTCTTCCACTGCGAGGCTACGCAGGCAGGCGTTTATGGCCTGTCGCTCGGAGGCGATCAGCCCGATTTGAACGTTCTCGGTCTTCGCTTGCAAAGGCTCGCTCGCCCCGGACCGACCGCCGCTGCTTTCATCCCTATTGTTTTGTGAGGTTGGAGGTGGGGGAGAGCTTTCGTACAACGCAAAGACCTGCGGACGCAGCATGGAGGTATCCGTGACCCCCAAGAGTTCCCACGTTTGAGTGTCCGGCTTGCTCCGGGCAATGATGAAGAACCAAGGTCCGTCCGGGCTTCCGTGAAGGTGTGTCTGCTGGATGGCTCGATAGAGCGTCTGCTTCTCGGGAGGCAGCATGTCGAAGTCGCGCTCGGTGGTCGGAGCCAACGCTTCAAGTAGTACCTCCAGCGGGTAAGCGTAGACCCGATCCCACAGGTCGAACAGCAGCACGCTGACTTCGGTATCGGTGAGGAAGAGCGGCACGATGTTGCGCAGGCGCAGGTATTCCGTGACCCGGTGGTAGTTCGCAAAGTCACCGTTGTGTACCAACGCCTCGTTCATGCCGATGAATGGGTGAGCGCCGCCTGGGTGCCAGATGCGCCCCTTGGTAGGATACCGTTGATGCGAAATCCAAACGTGAGCCGTCAAATTCTCCAAGCGATAGTAGACTGCGGCCTGCTCGGCGTAGCCCACGATCTTGAACACCAGGAGGTCGCGCCCGTGACACAACACGAAGGCCCGCTTGTCGTCCAAGCCGGCGTAGTAACGCTGGTTCAAGCGGAAGGTATTCTGATAAACATATTCGTCTTCCACCTGCCGTGCCGGCAGATGACGCAAGGCATTCTCTTCGGCGAAATGTGCGAGGGCCTCAGGTTTGACGCGGCAAAAGTAGCGCACCACGTCCGGCGGGCGCACTTCGAGACCCGGCACGGCCCGATGGTCGTCCAGAGTCTCGACTCGGTATGATTCCGTGATGTCGAAGCGACCCGTCAAGCATTCGCGTTCCACTTCCGCTCGCGCGCCCCGGTCAAGGTAGGCCACCTGGATCAGGTAATGCGTGCGCAAGACGTCGGGCGAGACCCGCATCTGGGCAGGGTCAAGGCCCGCCGCGGCAATGCCGCCGCCTTTGCCGTTCCCTCGGTTATGCATTTGCTGGCTGGCCGTGACGATGTGCCGGCCGGCGATAGGCACATTCGCGGCGAATCCCAGCACTCCGCAGCCGCCCTCGGCCGCTTCTCTAGCGCGCAACTCATCGGGCTGGGGGCTCACACCGGCAATCAATTTTGCTCGGGAGTCGAGCAATGCGCCGGCCTGTTCTTGTCGGGTGTTCATGAGGGAACTCGTTTCTTCCTGTCGGGAGCCGAGCAGCGCGCCGGCTTCCTCTCGGAGGTTCTCCATCGGCGAACTCGCTTTTTCTCGTCGAGAATCTTCAAGAGACACGAAGATCACTCCAGATACACCAGGACGTCTGTCCGTCCCCGCAGTTCGTGGATGCCTTTCATTCCGAGCTCGCGCAGGATACCTGCCAATTGCCAAAGCCAGCTCGTGTAAAGATTCACGATGAGCCGCCAGGCGTTCTCGACGTCCACTAGTTTGCTGCGCTCCGGGTCCGTTGTCGTGATGCCGAAGGGACAGCCGAACCCTTGTTCGCAACTGCCCAGTCGTGTGCAGCCCATCGCGACCAACTCGGCTGTGCCGATAACGCATCCGTCGGCACCGAGTGCAATTGCTTTTGCCACGTCGTATGCGGTGCGAATGCCGCCCGACGCCATTATCGTGAGCTCGTCGCGGATGCCCTCGCTTTCCAAGAAACAATGCACCTTGGGGACGGCGTACTCAATCGGCATTGCGATGTTCTTTTTGGCTATTTCCGGCGCGGCGCCCGTGCCGCCGTAAGCGCCGTCCAGGTGGACGATGTGCGCGCCCGCGAAATATGAGCCGACAGCGACCATGTCCACGTCCGTTGGTGTGCTGACCTTCACGCTGATCAGTGCACGCGGGTTAATTTGTTTGAGCCAGTCCACGTGCTTCTTGTGGTCCTCCACCGAGTACACGCTGTGGAAAGGAAAGGGGCTGAAGAGTGATGTGCCACAAACGGCCTCGCGCTCTTGCGCCACGCACTCGGTGTTCTTGTTGCCGAGCAAGTGTCCCCCCAAGCCAGGCTTGGCTCCCTGGGCATACTTGATTTCCACCAGCCGTGCGCGTTGGATGGTCTCCTCGCGCACTCCGAAAAGCCCCGTTGCGATCTGGGTAATGACAAAATCGGCGTACGGGATGAGAGCATCGGGGTAGCCGCCTTCGCCGGTCGACGTAAACGTGCCCAGAGATTGAGCCGCGCGGGCCCTGCTGAGCATCACCGGCAGACCCACACTTCCGAAAGACATCCCCGCGCCGTACCATGGAAGTGGAATGTGAAGCTCGGGGCGGCCGTCGCGGCGCCCGTTGAGAGGTAAACTCATATCGAAGCCGGCTGGGTCGGCGAGCCAGTCGTCTCTGCGTGACCGTTGCCACTTGTCCGTCAGTTCAAAGGCAAAGGTGAGTCGGTCGAACCCGCCACCCGAACCACCGACGCGGAACTCCTGCTTGCCGTCGGGCGAGCCGTCCCGTGCCTGTTGGTGGGTGGAGGCGAGCAGAGCGTGTGTCCAGCGCATGTCACCCTCGCCACTCTCTTCCTCCGGCAAACGCCGACTGGACTGGAAAGGTGCGGTAGTGGGGAATAGGCGGCGAAAGGCCTTCGCCTCAATTTCCTCGAATATCACCCGACCGACCTCGCCGCGCAGTCGCCGCACTTCGCGCATTCCCATCGCACCCAGCGCTTCAAGCAGTTGGTCGCGCCAGGCGGCCATCAAGTTGATCAAACGCTGTGCGCCCCACTCGGCGTCAGTCTCGCGTTTCTCCACCGGGCAGGTCTGTTTGTCGGCCCACAGGCCGCACCCCCACGCCACGATGGGTATCCAATCAAGTACGACGGCGTCCGCGCCGCATGCGATGACCTTGGGCACGTGCTCTGCGGCAGCGATGCCGCCGCTGACCAAGAACGATAGGCTATCGCGCCAGCGTCGCTGCACAAGGTGAGAATGAACCGCGCGCAATGAATCGGGAAGGGGACGTCCCGCAAGATCGCGGCCTTCGTCGTCGGCATAGAGGTGAAAGAGACGCACTCCCCTGCGCACCAGCCGCTCGATTTCCGCCGGGCTATCCGGCCCCAGGGCGTGGCGTAGTCCGATCATCGCGCCTCTCCATCGTTCACAGGCTACCCGCCAGCGTTCGAATGCCCACGGCTCATCTTCGAACTCCACGTAAACCGGTTCCCGGGGCAAGGTCGGGAGCGAATCAAAATCGGCCGCCGAGAGACGCAGTGCCAAATTGTGATTGGAGGCGACGTCGAGTGTGTCGGGGGTCAGGATACATAAAGTGCCAAGACGTTCGGCGGCGAGAGACAGGGCTCGCAATGCGCCCCGACCTGGTAGTGGTATGGGCAAAGGTCCGAAAACCACGGGCAGCGGTAGGCTCATGGTCCTGGGTAGGGGAGTGAGTAAACGATTCGAGTCGTCGAACTCCAGCATCTCCGGTGCGCCCCCAAGACTCACGGCGGTCGAGATGTATTCCCGACCGTGGATACCGTCGCGCGTAGGACGCACGATCTCGGACATGTCCAGCCACATTCCTTCAAAGCCTTCCCCACTGAACGGCCCACCGTATCCCGCGCCGCTGATGGGAACGCGTCCGGTCTCGGCCTCGTACCAGGTCTGCGAAAGAATCTCGGCAGTCCAATAGCGGTCGCCGCGTTGTGACGTGCCCTGGAAGACACGATGACCGTATTTCACGTAGGCGTCGGTCTCGTCCATTTGGAACTTGGCCGGATACTGGAAGGGGGCCGGCGCCGGCTGTGTGCGTATGTGATATCGTGACATACCCGATCTCTTTGCCCTACGTTCTGGGTTTCTAAGTCTCGCGCTCTCCGGCTTCGCGGACTGTTTCTTCCGCGGCTTCCAGCAACGTCCGCCGTTCGGCGCGGGCGCGCTGTTGCAGACGATTGTAAGCCTCGAATTCGCTGATGCCTTCGCGCTGCATCAGCAATCCCTTGGCGCGATCGATCGTGCGGCGCGAGGCCAGCTCGTTTTTCATTTCGGAGGCGGCTTGCGCCGTGCGGGCATGCTCCTCGAAACGTTGAGCCACCACTTCAATCATGGCCAAGAGTTCCGCCTCCTTGATCGGCTTGACCAGGTAGCCCATGACGGGCAACCGTGCCGCGCGTTCGATCAGTTCTCGTTCGCCAAAGGCAGTCAGAAAGATGATCGGTACCTGCGCCAGGTCGAGGAGTGCGCGCGCCGCTTCGAGTCCGTCCATCTCCGGCATCTTTATGTCCAGGATCGCCAGATCGGGTGTGCACCCTGCGGCGAGCCTCACGGCGACGCGTCCGTCCTCTGCGGCGTAAACGGTGTGTCCCGCCTCTTCCAAGATCCGTTTGAGTCCAAGTCTGATGATGGACTCGTCGTCGGCGATCAAGATGTTCAGTTTCTTCAAGGCTTCGCTCCCGTCCCGGCAGGGTTCGGAAACCGGATGACGGCACGCGTACCCGCCGGTGAAGCGATCGACTCGAAATGCCCTCTCAAGTCATCGCTCACCAGCGTTTCCACAATTTGTAACCCGAGGCCCTTGATCGGAGCTTCCGTCAGCGCGTTGCCGACGCCGTCGTCTTCGACGACGACCGCGCTTTCGCCCGGTTCGACCTTCAGTTGGACAAGAATCCGGCCTTTATCGCGCCCGGCGAACGCGTGCTCCACCGCGTTCTGGACGAGCTCGCTGGTTGCAAGAGACAGTGACGTGGCTTCTCGCGACGCAAGCACGAGCCGATCACCGGTGACAGATATAGTAATGGCTCGTCCCGACGTGAACATCGTCTCTCCGATGGAGAGAGTCACGCGCTCAAGAACGTTTTTCACGTCGACCAGACGCAGACCCTGCTCGCTCAAAACCTCGTGGATCGCCGCAATGCTCATGATGCGATTGATCGTCTCGGCGAGTACGTCTTCGGCGCTCAGGTTCGCCGCCGCACTCTTTTGCAGGCGGAGCAGCATGGCGATCGTTTGCAAGTTGTTCTTCACGCGATGGTGCATCTCGCGAACCACGGCTGCATTTATGACGAGGCGCGCGTTCTCAATGGCGAGAGCAGTCTGGTCGGCCAGAGTCCGAAAGAGTTCCATCTCCTTTGGAGTGAATTCGTGATGCGCGTCCATGTAGCAAGAGAAAACGCCCACGATTCGATCTCTCACAATGAGCGGGACGCTCAACATCGAAATCCATCCTTCATGCTCCGCGAGAGCGTGATTCAAGTGGCGCTTGTCTGTCTGTACGTTGGGAATAAAGATCGGCTGCCCGGTTGCCGCCACCTGCCCGGCGATGCCCTGTCCGACCGCGATCGAAGCGAATTGCTGTTCCTTGGCGATGACGTCGTGCGTCGAGCGCAGCACCAGTTGGCCGCTGGCGTCGTCCAGCAGATGGAGCACGGTGGCTTTCGCACCCATCACGCGGGCCGCCATCTCCATCACAATTCCAAGCATTTCGTCGAGGTAGAGCGGCGAAGTCACCGTGCGGCTCACCTCCGCGAGGGCGGAGAGTTCCTGTATCTGCTGCCGCTGGCGATCGTAGAGCGCTGCCTTCTCTATCGCACCGGCGGCCAAGTTGGCGATGAGCGACAAAAGCTCTACTTCGTCGTTGGTATAATCGTGTGTTTCCGCCGTCTGCACGTTCATGGCGCCGATGACGCGTCCCTGCACACTGAGCGGGACGGCCATGAGCGACCTCAACGCCTCTTCGTGCGTTTCGGGCAGGAGCTTGAAGCGTGGATCCTTGAGCGCATCGCGGACCGCCACGGACTGACCGTGCGTGATGACCCAGCCGGTCAAACCCTCGCCGATGCCCAAAGAAGCTTGACCGATGGCGTCTGGCGCGAGCCCGGTAGTCGCCTTGAGAACCAGCCGGCCGCCTGCCTCTTCCTGGAGGTAAATGGAACACGAGTCCACACCCAAAACCTGGGACGTGATTCGTGTGATCGCGTCCAGTGTGTCCTCGAGTTTCCACGCGGCCGCAAGGGCTGCACTGATTTGACCCACTGCGCGCAGTTGTGCAGTTTTTTGTTCTAAGTTGTGCAATGTCTCGCCCATAGGTGACCTGTATGTGTCCGTATATGTCTGTATATACTATACTTTCGGCGCCTTGGGCAAGCGCCTTTACCCTGTCAGCAAGTTATACCATATGGTGTCACGCTCAGGTCAGACAATTCTATTGCATACCGCGCCTGCAACTTAATCTTACAAGGCCTTTTGCGCCCTAAAGGTTATGCTCAGTATTGATTCGGCTGTGTCCTTTGCTTTATCTGGATTTTCCTTAGCCCATTTCTCAACGGATGAGCCTTTCAGATCGTTTGCCATTAGGTCAAAAGGAAAGCTTCTTTCAGTCAGGATTTCAATTTTTTGAAATCCGGCCGTTTCCAGGGCAGAAATATAATCATCCTTCAGCATGGCTCCGGATACGCATGAAGAGTAGACGTCGGGATTTTCCAGAAGTATCTTGGGAAGAGGTTTTTTCAGAACAATGTCGGATGCAACGATTCTTCCTCTACTTCTCAGGATTCTGAATGTTTCCCTAAAGACCTTTTCCTTTTCCGGGCTCAGATTGATCACACAGTTTGATATGACGAGGTCAACGCTTTCATTTTCAAGAGGAATGTCTTCAATGAAGCCCTTGATGAATTTTACGTTTCCGAAACCGCCTTTTCTTGCATTTTCTGTCGCTTTCCCTATCATTTCCTCCGTCATATCGAGCCCGTAGACAAGTCCGTTAGGGCCGACCTTCTTGGCGGCAAGAAACACATCAAACCCTGCCCCCGAGCCAAGGTCAAGCACTGTTTCTCCTTCATTGATGTCGGCAAAGGCAACAGGAGCCCCGCAGCCGAGTCCGAGATCCGCGCCGGCCGGTACCTGCTCCATTTCCCTCTTGCTGTAGCCCACGATTTCCGACAGATTGGGCTGCGCCGATGAACAGCACGATGACGAGCAGCAGGACTTACTGTGGACGGCAATCTTGGCATATCTTCTTCTAACTTCTTCTCTTTCGTCAAACGTATTCATTCTCAACTCCCTTTCTTGATCACCAAGAGGCTCTTTATCGGTGCGTTAAGAAACTCGAGTTTTGTTAGTACAATACAGCATACTTCTTCCTCCTTTGTAATGAGGGCCAATGCGAACTTGTCTCCCGATTTCAATCGGGCCTTTTGTCTGGTTTCCTTCGGGATCACGATCTGGCCCCTCTCGTCGACGGTAACAACCGCCTCTACTTCGCAGCAATTAGAACCGCATTTCTTTCTTTTCATGGCAAAGTCTCCCTTCATCAGTGTAATCAGCGCTTACTGATAACGCTGAATATTCTAATCCACCTGAAACGATTTGTCAAGTCAATTCGGAAATTGCTCTGTTTGTCAATTGTTTCACACGACCGGAGGCATCAATTGAGTCCGACGCGCCGGTGTCCTCTCGTGGCGGTCTCAGAAGCGGCACTATTGAATTCGAGACCAAACCTTGGCGGCCAGCTTCCGTGATCTCGCGGCGATCTCCTCCTCGTCCAGGGAGAGAATCTGTTTGTTCTGCATGAGGATCTTTCCGGCGACGATGGTGGTATCCACGACGGCATCAACCATGCCGAAGATGAAATGCCCCAGGAAATTGCCCGCCTCCAGCGTGGTGGGCGGGATGTAGTCGAGGATCGCGAAGTCCGCAGCAGCTCCTCTTTCGATGACGCCGAGCCGCGCGGGGAACAACTTGGCGGCTATCGCGGCATTGTTCCAGAGCAGGAGCTGGGGTGCTTCGCAGAAGGCGACACGTGGATCACGATTGTCGAGCCGGTGCAGCAGGTAGGCGCATCGCATTTGAGCCGGCATATCGGACGCCATGCCGTCGGTGCCCAAACCGACCAGAATTCCCTTGGCCATCATCGCGAGCACCTTGGCTACTCCCACCGCGTTGTTCATGTTTGATTCCGGATTGTGTACCACCATCGTCCCGGTATCTTTGACAAGATCCATCTCCCGCTCGTCGATGTTGACGCAGTGAATGTAGAGCGAGTTCTTCCCGCAGATGCCGCGAGTTACCAGGCGCTCGACGGTGCGAATCCCGTATTTCGTCAAGGAATCCGTATGGTCTTCGAGGCCTTCAGCCACATGAATATGGTAACCGACGCCGTAGCGTTCAGCCACGGCGCGACACCCGGCGAGCGTATCGTCCGATACGGTCATGGAGGCATGGAGGCCCATCATGCCGGTAAGGAATGGCGATTTTTCGGCAGCCATCCGCTTGAGAAACCGTTCGTTTTCCGCCAGGCCACCGGCCGGTACGTTGCGATCCGACACTTCATAGCAGAGGGAGGCGCGAATGCCGCTCTCCAGGACAGCTTTTGCGATCAAGTCGAGGCTGCCGTCACGGCATGAGGGGCTGGCATGGTGATCGATGATGGCGGTGGTGCCGTTGCGGATGCATTCGATGAGTGGAATGAGTGCGCTCAGATATACGTCATCTTCGAGGAGTGCCCTGTCCAGCTTCCACCAGAGGCGCTCCAAGATCTCGCCGAAGCAGCGCGCGGGCTCACCAGGCGGCGCAAATCCCCGCGCCATGGTGCTGTAAAGATGGTGGTGAGCGCAGATGAAGCCGGGCAGGACCACCTTGTTACGAGCATCTACCTTGACTTCGCAGGCATAGCGTTCTCTGAGATCTTTCGCCTGCCCTACATCCGCAATCAAACCATCCTTGACATATACTGCACCATCGTTGATGACTTGGTTGTTCCGCCCCAGAGTTATAACGATTCCTCCAGCAATCAAGTAGTCGCTCATGCGTGTCCTCCTCATCACGATATTACCGCTTCGCCAACATGCCACGACGACAGATTCCGGCATCCCGGTCTTAAGATCATGGCGATCAAATCAAGTATGAGAACCTTCGAGTCTCGACCTGCCCGGCGCCGGGAACGATCGAAACGCCCCTATTCAGCGGAATCAAGCTTCGCGAAGCGCCTGCGTCTCTTCCGGAGTTCGATCCCGCATGCTCAATGCCAGTGCGAAGCAGAGGAAATTGCACATACTACAGCCGATGCATCTTTCCGGATCGGTCACGGGATAGCCGTCATCGCCGTAGCTGATCGCCAAATAGGGACAGTGCTTACAATTGCCGCATTGCAGGCACACCTCGCGATCCACCTGGGAAATCCGTTTCACCGAGGAAAGCGCCATGAAGTCCGTGACGGGTTCCGGCAAGGCGATGCCGATGAGTTGCCGCACGGAACGCAGGCCGCGTTCGAACATGAGATGGCTGAGTCCCGAATTCAACTCATCGATGATGCGGTAGCCGCTCTTGGTTACCAGCGAGCAGAATTGGACGGTCTTGCAGCCAAGTGCGAGGAAATCGGCAGCGTGTTTGTAGTTGACCGGCCCACCGTTGCCTGAGATCTCAACGCCCAGCGGCGCTGCTTTTGCCAGCGAGAGGTAGCTGATATTCAAGACGCCTTCTCCCCCCATGCCCACGATCACGCCTTCTTCCCATTCTTTCTTTTTTCCGGGCCGGAACACCAGGGTCGGAAATGTATTGGCCAGGGTAATTCCTGCTTTCTTGCCGTGGTGGCGGTCGAAAACCTGCTTGATGGCGGAAACGATGGGGGCGATGGAGGTGACTGCACCGGTCAGTTTGAAGAGCTTGGGGATCGAACCGTCACCGGCCGCCAGCACCCAATCGATGATTTTGGCAGACAGCTCGGCGTTCTGAGACACAATATCTCCCTGGGTGCCGTCGCCGCCTTGCGGGCAGGAGAGGCTGTACTCGATGGCCATCGCACCTGCATTCTCCAGCTTCCGAGTATTGCTCTGCCAACCGCGCTTGTCGCTCTCATCGTTGCCGGTCACGGGACCGCCGGTCGATGCCGCGGTTAGGCGGTCGGGATATAGTTTGATCAGCTGGTCGATCTCGCGGCTCACTCGATCCAGTGGATGACCGGAGACATTATCGCAATTGGCGAAGGTTGCATCGCCGAAAGCAAACATGTATTCCGCCGGAATATGGATGGGCACGTTGTCGAAGGAGGTCTTCATGATGCCGCCGGGCCATCCTGCTTCGTATGCTTTCTTCATCTGATCGAATCCGTCGGTCGTCGGTGCTGCCGAGAGCAAGAAGGGTGAAGCGATCGTTCGCCCGAAGAAGTCGGTCTCGAGCGGCACCGGCCTGAAGTTGTAGCCAGGGATCTGGATGTAGCTCTTGACGAATCCGTTAGTATTTCGCTCGAAATGAGGAATCGGCGTTCTCCGGACGTAAGCATCCACTTGTTCAGCGACGTTCTTGCCGGCAGCCGAAGCTTCCACCACCGTGGTCGGGCCTTCCACGCAATCACCTGCATAAAATACCGCCGGATGCTGCACCCGAGGCATCGCACAGCGCGCCCCGATGGCAATGATAACCTTTTGGATATCACGCCGGATCGCTTCGCTGCCAGGAATCGGCGTCACTGCACCGGGCCGGAATTTCACGCCCGCTTGCAGCTTTACCTTCACCGTCGAGATACCGCTGACAGTGCCATGTTCAGAGAGGATCTCGCTTACCCGAATCCTGCCGTTCACATCGATCCCGCTCTTGGTCAGCTCGCCCATCTCTCGGCTGGTGAGCGGCATTTCACTGAGGTTCTCAAGCGCGAACAGCTCGACCCTGCCGGCACCCAGCGTCAATGCGGTCATCGCACAGTCGAAGGCCGTGGCGCCGCCGCCGATCACCGCCACGTTGCCACTCACTTCATATATTTCGGGCCTCTTGAGAAACGGAATCCCCATGATCGCCTTATCCTCATTTGGGATACCTAGGGGGATCGGCGACCACAATCCCACCGTGACGATCGCCACATCAAACCCGGCACCCAGAAGTGCCAGCGGATCGGTGATCTCCTTGTTCAGCTCGACCCGAATATCGCCTAATCCGAGGCTCCAGTCGAAATCGGTCTTCAAAACCTCTTTGTCAAGGCGGAAGTCGGGGATGAGATTGCACATGCCGCCTGGGGTGGAATCCCTCTCGAAGATGGTCACGGCATAGCCCTTGCGCCCCAGCATCGAGGCGGCAGCCAAACCTGCCGGACCTGCGCCAATCACGGCAACCCTCTTGCCATTGGGATTCACTGCCTCCATCACCGGCATGACCCCCAATCGTTTAGCCTTTTCGATGAGCGTGGCCTGCACCATCGGGATATTTACCGCGCCGTCCAGCTTCTTGTGCACGCAGGCCGCCATGCAATGCTTGTCCGGACACACCTGCCCGCAGATGCCGCCCAACGGATTCTTCCCCATGATCAAGGCAGCCGCGTGCCTGATGTCTGACGGCGATCCAACCTGAGAAGCAAGGATGAAGTCCGCCGGTGAGCAATCGCACGGACAGGCGCCCATGCATGGCTTATCCTCGCAATACTCGCATTTCTCCAGCTCGGCTCGTAACTGAGCCTCTGTCATAAATAAATTGACTTCGTAAATGGAGTCCCCGCGATCGCTGGGCAACCTCGTCCGTCTCCGGATGACATCGCTCGCCATGATGTGCTCTTCTCCTTTACTGACGTAGTCCATGATGATCTCAATGAGCTATCGACATTATCATCGGGTCGGAGATCCTGCACAGGCTGTTGTTTCTGAACCTTAAAGGATTCCGGACGATACTTCAACCAGAAGGTGTGAGTGAATCCGACGAGCGGCAGAGTTGGTTCTTGGATTTTGCCGTTGGAAAATTGGGGGAACTCCTTCGATACCCAAACATCTTGACACGGAATCGAATTTCCTATAGGGTCAGGACGTTCTATCACTAGCCGTGGGGCAAAGAGGAGCGCCGTCGATTGGCGCCGTCCCTCTCGCTTCCCGGTAATATTCTATCTCTATCCAGGAGGATGCGACATGAGGATCTCTCGAATCGTTCTAATCGTTCTTGTTGCAGGTCTAGGCCTGTGCTTTGCGCTACCGGTCGCAGCTCAGTACATCGGTGTTCTGCAGTCCGCCGAGACGAACGATCGCGGCACCTTCAAGCTCATGGTTGCCCCGATCATGGTATTCGGTAAGAACGGAGCAGACGACGAGTTCGGAGTCGCGGCTCGTGGTGGGTATGGATTCACCGACCGCTTCGACGCCGAAGCCAAGCTGGGCTTCTTCGAGAATAGTACGTACGTCGGCGCGGATGGCGAGTGGTGGATTCTGAGCGGCAAGGAAATGGATACCGGCCTGGATTTCTCGTTGACGGGAGGCGTCCACTGGATGTTCGCGGGGGAAGGGAATTTCGACACCATGGGGCTCGACGTCACGCCGCTGTTGAGCGGGCACGTGAACGAGAAGATAGAGCTGTGCGGTGCGCTGGATGTCTCGTTCGAGTCGATCAATGATGCCCCGCCGGGGGTCGACGACACGTTCACGAGATTGCACCTCGTGCCCGGAATCGAGTACCACCTGTCCGACGTAGTCGACCTGGTCGGCGAGATTGGTATCGGGCTCAACGACAACTCGTTTAGCTATGCGGGCGCCGGCATCGCTTTCTACCTCCGCTGATAACGAGTGGTGTGGTGGTCAGATTCACCTTCTGTTCGTCGTCGCCGTTGCTGTCTCGTGTCTCCGGCTGACTCGGGCCGGGGCACGTGCAGGCGGCGCGTGGATAGGAAAGGATAAGTGAAATGAAATCCATTGGAATCTTGCTCGTGGTCCTTGGAGTCCTCGCGCTGGTCTACGGCGGAATCAACTACAACAAGAACCGGACGGTCCTCCAGATGGGTTCGATGAGCGTTACCGCCACGGAGCGCAAGAGCATTCCAGTCCCGGCAGTCGTCGGTGTGGTTGTGCTGATCGGCGGTGTCGCACTTCTGGTGACCGGCAAGCGCCGTTCCTAGTCTCTGTGATCCTCGACGGGACATCGCAGCGGGCGATCATGAAGAGCCCGTGCGGGTCTCAGAGGAATGTCGATCTTCTCGCCCCGGCCGCGCCTTAGTATTCCACGATCTCCGGCCTGATTCCCATGAACTCGATCGACCGGAAGCGCTTCTCTCCGAACGCGGTGTAGGAGAACGCGGCATGATCGATCGGGAGTCTCGGATACCAGGCGAAGCGCAGTTGCACCGGCCCGATCCCGAAGCTATCCTTGTGTAACCGGACCCCCAGCCCCAGCCCCGAGTAGCAGTTCTGCGCGAGGATACTCCTGCGCCCGGAGCCGATGAAATCCAGGTCCGCGAAGGTGAAGAACGCGAAGGTGACTCCTTTCGCCCTCCAAGGGGTGAATGCGACGGATTCAAGGTTGAGCTGGAGGCGCCTGGTTCCGGTCACAGTGCTGTTGTAGACCACGCCACGAATGCTCTCGTCGCCGTTGAAGTTAATGCTGTCGTCCGCGTAGCGGTGGATCCCGGTGGTGTATCCCGCTTTGACGAACTGACGGAACCGGAACCCTCCGACCTGCAGAAGATTGCTGAAGTAAAGGGTCTGCAGTCGGATTACTCCCTGCTCGATCTTTCTGCCTTTGGGATATCCACCCATGCGCACCTCAACGACCCCGTATCCCAGTCGGCCGATCTTCTCTCCCGCCGCCAACGTGGCGGATGCATAATGACTCTGGGTGAACTCCTCGTTGGCCAATCCGTACGTGACGCGGGCGAGAAAACCGTAGGGGATATCCTCCGTCCGGCCAAAGTTGTACAGTAGATTCGCGCGGTAATACGAGCTCTGGATGTAGGTGAGGCTTCCCAGAACGTGGTCCATGTCGTGATACTGATAGAAGGTGAATGGCGTGACCGGCGGGCGTTTGGTGAACTTTAGATGCCGGACCCGGCCCGAAAGGAACAGGGTGGGGCGGCGCCCGGTCGCTTTCTGAATGCGCCATTGATGGACCGGTCTTCCCGCCCAGAGATCGATCAGATCGGAAGTGTTATCGGCTGCGGAAAGTAGTGAATCCGGTACTGCGATCGAGGTCCGCCTCAGGTCCAACCCTCCGGCGTATCGGAGGACGGGAGAGATAAGCTCGCGGGAGAGTACGAGGCCCGCCGTTTCCTTGCCGGGCATTTTCACGTACTCCAGTTTTCCGGTGATGAACGAGCCGTGGATGTTTTGCATGGAATAGTTCGTGTCGAATCCCAACCGGGGGGTGGCGTTGGGGTCCAGAGTGGCCGCCACGGAAACCTGGTGCCCCAGCCCGAGGAGGTTTTTCTCGGCCAGGCTGACCTTCAGGCGGTTTCCCTCTTTCAGGCTTCCTGAGAGCTGGAGGGTCCATGTTTCCTTCACGATGACCCGCACGTCGGCCGAATCGCGGCTTTCGGGAATCCGCACCACGACGATTCGGGCATCTCCGATAAACGCCAGGTTCCGGAGGATGCGCTCGCTGTCTGCCAGCCGGAAGGGATCGATGGCGTCCCCCTCCTTGAAGAGGAGGGTCTGGCGAATGGTGGTCTCGCGGGTCTGGAAGTTCAGGTGGTTGAGGGTCCTCTCCAGCCGCGATTTCGTCGATCGGGTAGTATCGTCGACCGACGGGCCGAATACATCAAGGTTCGTGACCAGGATCCTCCGGACGCGCTTTCCCGCATAACGGAGGAATTTCCGATCGCTCCGCTCCAGCGCAGGTCCCTGCTCGCTCTGCTCAACCTCGACGGAATCCGTTTCCGCGCGCACCGCGGGCACGCTCGGTTCCGCGAAAACGCACTCACAGGAAGCTCCAAGTATCAGTAACAACACGAGAAGGATCACTGAGCGTCGGTACATTCCCGCCTCGCATCCCGTGTCCGTTTGTCCGCCCTGGGACCGATGTGGTGAAGCCAACCGTCAGGTCACGGACGGCTTAGGTTCCGATAATCTCATTCAAGCCATCAACGGCTTGACTCAACTCGTCTGGGGAAACAACCCCGATCTTCTTGCCAACCCTCTCAACGGAGAGCGTTCGAATCTGGCTTGTCTTTACCCATGAACGCTTCGGCCATTGCCTTCTCAAAAGCGGGATCAAGCTTTGCACATTCCCGCGCAAGCCGGTTGCGATCAATCCGCTCCAGCTTCTCACGCACTGCCTCCTGAATCGCACGGCTACGGCTGCGAAAGACACGGTTCTTGACAAGTTGATCTATGCGTTGAACCGAGGCCACGTCCAATGTGATCGCTACTTTCGCCTTTCCCATGGGCACCTCCTGGTATTACCACATATCATACCATGGAGTCTGTCAAGTGGAGAGCTTGAATGAACCTAAAGGCTCCGGCAAGGGGTTCGGCGCGTCAGCAACTAACACCCTCTATGTGTACTCTGTCAGAACGTTCCATTTCTATGCATAATCTCATATGAGGAGTTTGCTACGCCTTGGAAGCCAACAACATCACTTCTTCAAGAACCGTCCATACGCTCCACCCCCAAGAGTCGGGGCGCAATCCTCCCCGTATTGGGTTTCTCCAGCGGCATCAAGTCTCCCTAGTGCGTAACATGCGAGCTCTTTCGTTTCCGATCAATGCGAGTAGATTGCGCTTCATCTGCAGGCATACGTCGTCCGTCGTCGTTCCCCACAAGAGTGCGACAGCGTCTGCGATACTGATCGCTTCCCAAGGCATCAGAGCGACAGTGCGATTCTTCGCGAACGGTCCGTCTGTCTCTGGAAGTATTCTGTCCATGGGTAGTTCCCGAAGTATTGCACAGCCTGTCGCCCCGCGTAGCATAGCAGGCCCAACACTAAACCAACATCCGAGAGCTACTGCACGGCGGGCCTGTTCAACAGTGCCTGAAAACCAGTGCAATACCGGCGTACTCTCTCGACAATACTGTTCAACGAGATCAAGGACGCGGCTTGCGGCGTTTCTCGAATGGATGCTTAGGATCTTCCCTCCGACCCGTTCGCACTTATTCAGTACCTCCCTGAGAATCGACTCTTGCAATGGCATGCTCTCCTGATGCCTGCGAGATCCATCAAGACCAATCTCACCCACAAACCCAGCTTTAGGAATGCAGGACATCAGCAATGCGCGTTCACCTGCCTTCTTGCCGACGACCTCTGGATGCATCCCCACAGCAACCTTGATGTTGTCATAGCCGGCAAACACGCGCGAAGTAGCCTGCCACGCCCGAGGACTGGTCGTGACAACAAGAGTGAAGGCGTTGCAGGCCGCAACTCTGGGTAAAATCTTCAGCGCGTCAGGGTAGAGGTCGAGGTGGCAGTGAAAGTCAATCATATGACGCCGTGGCTGGTGAGGAGCTGGCCCAGTTCATCCATGCCGCGCGCCACAACGTCTTCGTATCGGCCCCGTTCGTCGGGAAGAGCAAAAGACAGTGCTCCGCCTGTGAATCGACGTATTCCCTTGTCCTGGTAACGGAGATATGCGGTAGCCGCTGCGGCCACATCGCTGGATTCTGAGAGGGCAAGTCGCTGACAGCAGTATCCCTTAGCTGTCGTATCGGGTAGGTTCGCCTTGAGGAACGCGGCGCGCCGAACCATGCACGGGACACACTCACCGCAGTGCGTGAGCTTGTGTCGCTGGTACTTCCCGCAGCTTATGGAGTCTCCTATCAGATTCGCGAGTCTTGCTTGGTCCGAGCAATCCACGAGCAAGTCTCCCTTGGTTTTGTCACGGTACGGGAAAGACATCTTCGCTTGGATGCCGAGCCCATCCCAGAGTGACTGAATGCCCTTCATGTAGACAGGATGTGTAGTTTTCGTGCTCAGACTTCCGAGACGACCCGGCCCAAGAGGGACATTGAGGCTAATGAAACCGTTTTCTGGCACAACAAGCTCCGCAGGTCGATTCTCAGTCGACGAAATTGCCGATGCTGCGAGCGCTCCAAACGCGAAGAAAACTATCGATCGAGCTCTTGTCGATTTCTCTGAGGGTCCCGGATGGTTTACAGCAAAACTCCATTGACAATGCCGACCCGCGCCGCCCAGGGCCACTGCGTATTTTTCTTGGGTTGCGCGGTCTCCTCTAACCACTTGCGAAACAAATAGTGGGTTCCTGCCCGCGGAAGTCAAATCGAGAGCCCCAACCAGGCTGTCGATTCCGCCCGAAAGCAAGCATACGCAATCCGCATCACTCTTCTGTGGCTTCTTCGCCTTGGGGGGCTTCACGCCTCCCTCTAGAAAGTGCAAACTCCAGAAATCACCGGTCAAGAAACGGAGAAGTGACTCCAACTCGGCGCGCCTGGCATCCCAAACAGCAGGCTGTCTGAGGCAGACACTCAGTTCGATCATTCGGGTCCATCCGTCCGCGCTGTCCTTTCGCGGAATGGCCTTATCAGCGGCGCCAACCGACGAGGCGATAGTTGCGAAGTCCCATGCCTGAGTTGACGGCGCGAGACCGGCTCGTCGGATATCTGTCGGCAAGGAAGGCGCAATGTGCCCGACACTTTCACATCCTGAAGGAGCGTACGAATACAGGGCAAAATACTCGACATCAGGGTCGAGGGCGTCCGGAAGGAGTGAGATAGGGCAACACATGACTCTCTTCATAGTGAACCCTCATAGACCAAGAAGGTGTTCTGCGCAGCACTTTGCAGTATAGACTGAAGCTCGTCCGATCCGGCGTTTGGAGTTTTCTCCCGGAGGACTTCGATCTGCGCACAAAGCTCTGCCTTGAGGTACTCTTGCATTTCATTCATCCGTGTCACTAGGTCGCGAGGACTGAGCGCCGAGTCCTCGAATACCTGCCCGATGTCCAGACACAGACGATTGAATGCTTCGTAGCCAAGAAAAGATTCGATGAGCGCCCAGATCTTGTCATCCCCCAAATGAAGAAGATCGACGTTGGGATTATCTGTCAGCAAGTCTCCCATCGCTTGTGCCATGGATTCACGGCAGGCGGCCTCGTCCAGACTGCCGCCGCCCGGCGCTGCCCGACGTATGATTTCGTCGGCCACCTCCTGCGCGCTTGCATTTCTTCCAGTAAGGGATGTGACCCATTCGTTAATCGCTGGATCGGTCCCTTCGCGAGCCGATTGGAGGAGGCCAAACAGGCTTGCCCCTGTTCTGGTGGAAGTGCGCAGGCGGTTCGCCGCGTTCCGTGTGCCGCCCATGCCCGTACGGGAGTAATGTCCGACTGCTTCTCGGAATGAGTCTTGCTTTCCTGAGCGCGCGAAATCGCTCAGGGCGCGGCGGGCGTTGTAGAAGCGTCGTGGTGGCGCAAGTTCCGCCGGCTCGGGGGCCGGTTGCGGAGGTCGCTCTGGCTGATTGTTCCCTGAATCGCTATCGCCGTCTTCCTGGCCGTTCGGCTTCATTACGTCGCTGGGCTGTGGCGGCGCGATCTCGTTCAGCCACGGGGGATCAAATGGGACCCCGCCTCCCGGACCATTGCTCGAGCCTGAAGTGCCCATACTATCTCCCTTTGCCCAACCCGCTGATTGCGTTCTTCACAGGTTGCGGTGACTGGTCATCCGCGGCCCAACGCTTCAGCAGTTCCTTTGCCCACGGCTCACTCCGAATCATGGGAATGAACGGAGCCAGTCGTTTGGATGGATGGATATCGTTAAGGAGGTTCACAAATGAAGATCCTAGCTCTGGGAACGCTCTCGGGACGTGCAGGGCCTGGACCAAGATAGTCAAGTCCCACTGTCTTGATCTGGCACGACGGCGCATGCGATTCAGGATTCGTTCGCCTTCGGCCTCACCCAGAGACCTCAGCCGCTCCACGAGAGGTGGCAGAAAATTGTTCGCTTCCAAGATCGCATCCAGCAGTGCCCGTCCTTCCGCCGAGAGCTCATCAAAACTGGCCAGGGATAAGGCCCTATCACGGCTCAGATAGAGAAGTGGGCGCAGATCAGTGTCAGCCAGTCTAGGATTCAGCTTGAGCCACTCCCGAACGAAGGGATCATCCCAGCTTGGGTCTGGCACGTCGAACGATTCGCCCTTTGCCAAAATAGGCTCAATATAGGCTAAGCACGCTGCCTTTCCATCCTCACGATCGGCAACCTGTTTGACTAGGTATTCGAACGCTGCCGGGGGCGCACAGCGTTCGAACAATTGCAGCTTCACAAGCTGGTCGAATGCAATGGTCATCCCTTGCGCCCTTGCGACCGTATCCCGAATCATCAAGCTATTGAGGAACCGCTTGATGAGGCGCGGATTCCCGGCAATGCGGTCAGCAGACACCATCAAGCTGGCGAGCTGGTCGGCCAGATCAATCTCCATGCTGACCTTCGTGGCATCCGTCCCGAAGGCTTCTTCTATTCTCTTGCGCGTAAGGCCACCCGCCCATGACCGACGGACTGCATCAAGAATGACGGTCTCTGCACGAATGCGTGCCTCCCTAGTAATATCGCCCCGTTTCTCTGCCAGTTCGGCGAGGAGCAGTATGAGGTACCCTTTGACTTCGGTGGCGCCCAGCCTAGGGACTCTCAAGGGAACTTGGATTAGCTTGTCAAAGTAGCTGGTAACCAGGTCGTCGGACAGGTCAACGTTGCCAAAGTGCGTGCGCACAGCGCCACGAATCATCTGTTCGTCCGCGGCAATGATGAAGGCGGTATGCGGAAGGAAAAGAAGCAAACGCATTGCCTCGAGCGTCGAGATGGCGGTGTCTGGCAAGCACCGGTCGACGTCATCGACCAGCACAACGAGGGTGACATCCAAGCTGAGCAGCAGCTCCTCGAACGTGGCTCGCAGCTCTGCGATTTCCTGCGGCAGAGACTTGGATTCCTTCTCCTTCAACAGACCGGCAAGCTCCGGCTGGAGGGTGGCGTAGGCATCCGTGACTTTCTTCAGATCCTCCGCGCTTGGTGTACCTCCTGCCTTGCAGAGCCCGCCGACGGCCCCGATAACCGCACCGATCGGGCCGCCCACGGTGCCGCCTAGTAGCGCACCTGAAACGGTTGGTGCCAGTAGCTTTCCAACGCGAAGCCAATTCACCCGCTTGGCGAATTCCAGAGCTTTGTCAACATGAGTCTGGCGCCGCTCGGATTCGGCGACAAGTCCGTCCGCAACAGATTGGAGCAACGCCATACGAGCATCGTCGTACCCCTGATAGAGCCAAGCGTTGAATTCGAGGAATACGTACTTTTTCCCATCGGCATCGGATTTCCTCAGCGAAGCCCCGATCATCTTCACTAACGACGACTTCCCTGAACCCCAGTTGCCTGAAACGCCTATGGACAATGGTTCTCCTCCAGATTCGCGCACCAGCTGTGCCGCCGTATCTGCTACAACCGTGAAGTTGAGAAGATCCTTTGTCGTTTCAACATCATGCCACATTGTAAATCCCTGCCTTCTATCTCCAGGCGCGATGGTTTCTTAGCCTGGTTCTACATCCGAGATTCCTGTGTTCTTGAAACTCAGCTTCCTGGACCACTGCTGTCGCTTTCTGCCTGAACGGCAATCCCCCTGCCTCAGCAGTCCTGCATATTGCACATGACCATCATAATGAATACATCGTTCCAACCACGGCTTGTACCATTTCCAAATGAGTGCCCGTAGAGCATCTTCCTTACGCTGCCCTCACCGAGACCTTCTAGCTAGGCGGTCAGGCACGCCATCGCTTGAGAGTGGGGAGTGTCTTGGTCATCAGGGTTCTTGCTTGCTCTTCCGGCATGATGTTCATCTGCACCATGACTGCGACGCACTTGTCGATCATGGCTTGCATGGCGATTTCGGGTTCTGTGAACCGTCCGTTTTGAAAGCAGTACGTACAGTAGTCCTTAGACTTGCTTCCGTCTGCCTCGGTGCCGAAGAGGTCTGGGCTTTCCATCGGCATCGCACAACTCTGACAGAATGGTCCTTTGGGTTGCATTGTTGTAATCTCCTTTCCGCGAACGAACACAAGAATCAGCCCCCAGTGTAACGAGTCGGCTGGATTGCCTTGTTGGGGAATGGGTTAGGTCGTTCTCTCTACTGTCTGTCTAGGACTTACACATATGTTTCCCTAGTAGCCTTTATCTCTAGCCCATCCAGACTCCCCCTCACATGCAACGCAGCCAACATAGTAACTGTCCTCCAGGTCGCCGGTAGAGAGGCTACGGCACCAAGCGCATCGGCCAACTTCTTCAGAATCATACTTAGCAAAACACCGTGAACAAATCCAGGTGTCATTGACTTGGACCACCATCTCGCATCCGCCGCACTCCCCGCAATGAGCCACGATTGATCGTTCAGGATCGTGTTTGTCGCACACGAAATCCTTGGTGAGAAACGCCTGGACGTCGTTCTCGTCAAATTTGTGGCCGCATTTGTTACACTCATGCCAAGGCTCCGCGATTAGTTTGTTTTGCTCGCCACATTCAGGGCATTCAACCATCAAACCAGTCTCTTCGGCGTCGCAGACCAAACACTTATAATCTAATATGGGCGCACCGCCTGCCTCTTCTTCGAATGATTCAAAACGGCAAGAAGGGCAAATACCAAACAGTATTCCACGACTCTTGCGTCTCTTGATGCCTTCTGCAAGTGCCCGAAACTTTGCCTCGAGGTATTTTCGACGCTCGTGCATCGCCTTGTCGATTTCGACGATTCTCTTCTCGTAACTTTGAAATTGTTCGTTCCATCTTTTGAATATTCGGCTCACGTGGTACCAGGCCAAGTACTGCTCTCCCACGATCTTTTCGAGCTCGCTCTTGTTACCTGTAATTCCCGGGTGATAAAAATGGACCATCCGGTTTCGGTGGTCAGAGAGGCGCAAGAAGCACTCGTACTCCGCTTGGCTCAAGCCATCTTGGACAATTGATTCAAGCCGGGCTTTGGCATCCTTGATGCTGACGGACTGAAAATCTCCCGAGCGAAAGCTCTTAAGACTTGCTGTTTCAGGTCGGGTAATGATCAAAGTCCAATGTTCCCAAAGCAGGCGGGCCTTCATTATCAGCTCAACGGCTGCATGGAAATGGATTACAGAATACTTGGGTTCCTTATCGAATTCTTCCAATGATTTCTGAAAAAAATCAAAAGCGTTCTCCACCATAAGATTGAAGTCGTCTCTTACCGGTCTAGGTTTCTCCAAGCTGACCCCGCTATGAATGGCCTACATTTCGACATTGATCTTCAATACATCGATCCTAATCATCCCATTCCCGTTTTGTTTATCCTGTGCGCAACGTCGCGGGTGAGTGGTGGGGTTTTCCTTCCGCCCCAGCCGCTGGTTACAACCCTCACTAGAACTTCACCACGAATCGAATCCGCAAACCGTGGCTAACGAGATACCAAAACCTCTAGAGATACCAGTGAGTCAACGGAGCCCAGGGACCGCGTCTCTCGAACCACGCTGGGTCCTGATGTTCTCCGTGCCCTCTGTGGTGGCTAATTACCCCCGAGCCGCCTTCAGTCTCGCATCGATATCGCCAACCATTTGCTGTTGTTTGATCCACCATTCCTGGCCGAGCTGTGCGTCGAGTTCTTCAACCGTCTTGCCTTGTTGCTCAACCCAGGTATAGTATTTCAAGTTGTGCCACTGGCGGCGCATCTCGGTCGTGCCTTCGTGAATCCAGTCAATCGTTTTGTCGCGGAAAATCTGCACGCGCGCGGTCGCTTCGGCCTCGTCCATCTTGCCGAATCTCTTGGTCATTTCACCCATCACCGAGTGATAGCGATCGATCGCGTCTGTACAAATCGTGGCAATGGTGTCGTTCTTGCCGAATCCGTAGAACTTGGCTGTCTTGATAGCGCCGAGGATGTTGCACACGCCGCTGATGCCGAAAATCGTCGCCATTTCTTCAACTGATGCGCGCGGCACGCCAAAGCGTTTGACGAGCGTGTTCCGCCCGGCTTCTTCGGTGAGCAACTGCAAGCCCTTCTTGCATTCGATATCGTCGAGGCACATGATCGCGTCCATGTTCATCACGTTGTGAACCCACGTCACGTGCTTGTCGCCGATGCCTTGAATGTCGTGCGAGCCGTAGCCGTTGTTGTAAAGCGTGGGGCATTGAATCGGTTCAAGCCCGACGATTTTGTGATCGTGCCACACCTGCTTCAAGCGATCGCCTGCCGCGATCGTGCCCGAACTCCCCATCGCAGAACAGTATGCGGAAATTTCTCCGTTGCCGATGCCTTGTTGCTTGAGAACGTCCGCGAGTTCGACAATCGTGTTGCCTGTGACGTGATAGTGGAAGCGATAGTTGCCCATGACCTCGAATTGATTGAGGATGCGCACCTTGGGGTCCTGGCGGAGGCGATGCGTTTCGTCGTAAATCTCCTTGACGTTCGATTCCGAGCCGGGCGTCTTGATGATGCGGGCTCCATACGATTCGATCTGCCTGAACCGCTCCTGGCTCATGCCCTCCGGCAAAACGACGATGCTGTCAAAGCCCATACGGCAACCGACGTACGCGCCGCCGATGCCGTAATTGCCGGTCGAGGGCCACACAAGTGTGTGCGTGCTGGGATCCACTTCGCCGAACATCTGCTTTTCGATCAGCACGGAGTACGCCGCGCCGACTTTGTGCGAACCGCTTGGAAAATCCTTGCCGTAAAGTACGACGATGTTCGCGTCGACGCCGGTCAACTCTTTTGGAATCACGTGATAGTAAATGTTGTTGTTGCCGTCGCGCCACGTGATGTTGAACAGGTTGATCGGATCGAGCGGGTCTTTGGTTCTTGCTTCAATCGCGCGCTTGCGAATTTCCGGCACAATCTTGTTGGGGTGGAGCATTTCTTCGAACAAGGGGCCGAGAATTAGTTTAGACATTTGAGACTCCTTGATTCTACTTGAGGTTTAGTTGGTTGACTGCCTCCAGCGTGGGCTCGATGACTGTGCCCGCACCTGCAACTTTCATTGCGCTGGCGATATCTTTCAACCCGTTGCCGGTCAACATACAGACAACTGTTTCATCCGATTTCACGAGACCCTGCTTGACTGCTTTCTTCAATCCCGCATACGCGGTCGAGGCGGCGGGTTCGGAAAAGATTGCTTCGCCGCGCGCAAGCTCAGGAATCGCGGCGAGAATTTCATCGTCGGTCACGGTGAGGTACGCACCGCCGGTTTCGCGCACCGCACGCACCGCGCGTACGCCGTCGCGCGGCAAGTCCGCACTGATCGAATCGGCAACGGTTTGCGCGTTGACAGCGGTAATTTTCTCCGTTCCAGCTTTCCACGCGTTGTAGCAGGCCGCCGATCCTTGGGCTTGAATGCCGATGAGCTTGGGCATCTTCTCAATCCAACCGAGCGCAACCAGATCGCGGAGTCCCTTCCACAATCCGCTGATGATGTTTCCGTCGCCCACCGAAACGAAAATGCTGTCGGGGGCTTTCCAATCTCCACCCCGCTCCTCCCGCGTCTCAACAGGGGAGGGAGTCAGCTGCTCGCAAATCTCAAACGACGCGGTTTTCTTGCCTTCTACCGTGTACGGATTATACGCGGTGTTGCGGCAATACCACCCAAACGATTTGGATACTTGTAGGCACAAATCGAATGCTTGATCGTACGTGCCTTTGACGAGGAGGACACGCGCACCGAAAATCAACAGTTGCACGATCTTTGCCTGCGGCGCGGTCTGCGGAACGAAAATCATCGCCGGCATTTTCGCGGCGGCGGCGAGACCGGCGAGCGCCGCGCCTGCGTTGCCCGTGCTTGCCGTCGTGATGACTGCGACGCCGAGTTCGCGCGCTTTGGCGACGACGACGGCGCTGGCGCGATCTTTGAACGATGCGGTCGGATTGCGGCCATCGTCTTTGAAATACAAATTACTCAAGCCAAGTTGTGCACCGAGCGTGGTCGAGCGATAGAGGGGCGTCCAACCAACGTGAAGCGGCGGCGCAGATTTGCGCGCATCATCGAGCGGCAGAAGCGGTGCGTACCGCCAAATCGAAAAATCACGTGACTTGGAAATTTCTCGCGGGTTTGTCTCTTTCGCGATTTTCACGTAATCGGGAATCGTGTCGAGGACGCCATCGTCGCCGTGCTTGGGGCAGACGTAGCGGACGGCGTTGCTGTCGTACTCTGCGCCGCAAAGCGTGCATTTGAAATGATAGTCCATCGGGACTCCAGTCAAGGGTTCAGGTACGGGGTTTCAGGCCGGAGCGTACTATCTACGTGTTCACCTACTTACTTCCGAACAATGTGCGTCCCGGTTTCCCCGCGCAACGCGCGCCCGATATTTTCGGGATTCGTGATGATCGCGTGCTTGCCGCCGGCTTCGAGAAACCCGATGATCGCTTGCATCTTGGGCGCCATCGAGCCCTTGGCAAAGTGTGTGCCTTCGGCGAGATATTGCTTGGCTTCCGCCAGCGTCATCTTGTCGATCCATTGTTGGTTGGGCTTGCCGAAGTTGATCGCCGCTTTTTCGACCGCGGTCGCAATTAAGAACAAATCGGCGTTGACTTCGGCCGCGAGCAAACTCGATGCGAAATCCTTGTCGATGACTGCGGCAGTTCCCCGATACTCACCGTCGCCCACGTCGATGACGGGAATGCCGCCGCCGCCGACGGTGATGACGATGATGCCGTCCCTGAGCAGCGCTTCGATGGTCGTCTGCTCGACGATCTCCTGGGGCAGTGGCGACGGCACGACCCGTCGCCAACCGCGCCCGGCGTCTTCAACGACGCTCCAGTCCATTTCATTCTTGCGGCGTGCCGCTTCGGCTTGATCCATGAATCCGCCGATGGGCTTGGACGGATTCTTGAACGCCGGATCGTTTTGATCAACCAACACCTGGGTGATGATGGTCGCGCAACATTTTTTGATGCCGCGATGATGCAACTCGTTTTGGAGTGCCTGCTGCAATTCGTAGCCGATGGCGCCTTGCGTGTCCGCGCCGCACACATCGAGCGGGACTTCATGCATGCCTTCAATCTTCGCGGCGATTTCGGAACGGCGCAAGACAAAACCGACCTGGGGACCGTTCCCGTGACCGATTGCCACATCCCAGCCCTGCTCGACCATGTCGGCGATGTGGCGTGCGGTCTCACGCAACGCGTCATGTTGATCCTCGACCGATTGATGCGCCGCGTCTTTGATGAGCGAGTTACCGCCAATCGCTACGACGGCCAATTTGCGTTTGGGCGCGCGCTTGACGGTCTTTTTCGCTGTTGGTTTGGTTTGCTTGAGCATCTTCTTCGTTGGCATCTGAATTCCTTTTGAGTGCAATGGTGCGTTAGTTCGATAGTTTGGTAGTTTGATAGTGCGATAGCTGAACTCACCAACGAACGCACTATTTTAGGATTACACTATCGTACTAACTCATTGTGAGCGCCATTACCGCTTTTTGCGCGTGCAAACGATTCTCGGCTTCGTCGTACACGGCCGATTGCGGACCGTCCATCACGCCGTCGGTGACTTCGATGTTGCGGTCGGCGGGCAGTGGATGCATGTAAATGGCGTCCGGCTTTGCCAGCTTCATGCGGCGTTCGTCCGTGATCCACGACGAATACTTGCTGATGATCTTTGCGCCCTCTTTTTCGTCCGGCGAGTGCACCATCGCGCCCCAGGATTTGGCGTAGACAATATCGGCGTCTTTGAACGCAGCGTCCATATCGTCCGCCACCTCAAAGCCTGCGCCGAATTTCTTCGCTTGTTCGCGCGCTTGCTCCATGATCTCCGGCATCAGTTTGAATTCCGGCGGATGCGCAAGAACGACGTCCACTCCAAAGCGCGGCATTTGCAGGATGAGCGATTGCGGGACCGACATCGGCTTTTGGTACGATGAGGCATACGCCCACGACACGACCATCTTCTTGCGGCGCAAATCCCGTCCCTTCTTCTCGACGATCGTCATCAAGTCAGCGAGGCATTGGAACGGGTGATAGACGTCGCATTGCATGTTGAGAACCGGCACGCGCGATGCTTTAGCGACCGCGTTAAGGTAGCCGTTGCCCACGCGCCAGTCCACGTGGCGAATTGCGATGGCATCGAAGTAACGTCCGAAGATTTCGCCCATTTCTTTCGGCGTGTCGCCGTGCGCAATTTGCGTCGTACGCGATTCAATGAATGCGCCGTGTCCGCCGAGCTGCGCGATGCCGGCTTCGAACGAGCCGCGCGTGCGCGTGCTGGAGAAGAAGAACAGCATCGCCAGGACTTTGTCGCGCAGTATCGGGTGCAATTGATTGAGCGCGCGCTGGCGTTTCAAATCGAAGGCGACATCGAGCACGGTTTCGACTTCTTCCTTCGAGAAATCGAGATCGCCGATGAGGTCGCGACCGTGTAAGAAGGTTTGCATTATGTCATCTCCTGTTTACTATTCGACCGCTCCCAACACCATCGCAAGCAACGCCATGCGTATCACCACGCCGTTGAACGCTTCCTGCCAATAGCGCGCCCAGCGCGTGGTGTCGACGTCCGCCGGAATCTCGTCCATGCGCGGAAGCGAGTGGAGTAGAATCAAATCGCTCTTGGCTTTTCGCTCTAACAGCTCGCGCGTGATTTTGTAATTTGCCGGCGTGAGCGCCTTGTCCTTGGTCGCTTCTTGCCTCGCCTGTGTGTAGTCGGGCTGCACGACCGGCTCGACCAAGATGACGTCCGCGTCCGCAATCGCCTGCTCGACGTGATCGGCTTCGCGGAAGTTGAGCGAGTACTGTCTGAAATCGGCCTTGTACTCTTCCGGCATGCGCATGTCGGGTGACTTGGGAAAGAGCGCGTCGGGGCCCGGCGAGACGAACGTGACCGGGCAGTCGAATTGTGAGAGCGCGTAACCAAGCGAGTGCATCGTGCGCATCCGCATGTCGCCGACAGCGAGCCATTTCAAACCATCGATGCGTCCCCTTTCGCGCAAGACGGTGTAGAGATCGCTGAGAACTTGCGTCGGGTGTTCACCCCAGCCGTCGCCGCCGTTGATGATCGGCACGCTCGCCCATTTGGCCGCTTCTTGCGGCGCGCCTTTTTGGAAATGGCGCATCGCGATTACGTCGCCGTAGAACTCGAGCATCTTGACGGTGTCCTTGATCGATTCCTGATAAAAGTCCCCGGCGCGCGTCATCTTGAAGTCGGCAAACCCGGTGACGTGCCCGCCAAGGCGATGCATCGCAGCTTCGTGCGCGAGGCGCGTGCGCGTGCTGGCCTGAAAGAACGCGGCGACGAGCGTTTTCTCCTTCAGCATGTCGACGTTCTTGCGCCCGCGCGCGATCACTTCCATTTTTTCCGCAACGCCGAACACGTGAAAGAACTCGTTGCGTTCAAACTCCTTGAGCGACAGAATGTCGCGACCTGCAAAACTACGCATCGCAAATCCTCCTTGTTTGATTTGTCATTCCGAGGAGCTTGGTCAGTTCTTGTCGGAAAATGCAAATCTGAGCCGTAAACCTGCGTTGGGACACCGAAGGTGTGGGATGGTCGTTGCCAGACAACCCTCGTCCCCCGGAGTTTCGGATGATTATAGACCATTACGCTTGTCCTGACAACCTTAATGACCGTGTGATCGCGCCGGCACACGAACATCGTTGGACGAGCGGAATGGCGCAAAGAGACCGAGAGCTTTCCCGTGTGACGCGCGGAAAATTGCCTTGCAAGACGCGGATTCGCTGATATATTTCTAGTAGTTACGGGACCACTGAAGAGCCTCGAACACGCAACGGAGGGCTATGACTTCTGAAAGCACGGGCATCGCCGGGATAATCTTGGCCGCGGGAGAAGGAAAGCGCATAGGCAAGAACAAGGCGCTGCTCGAAATCGGAGGGATCAAGTCCTTGGAGAAGGTGGCGACTTGCATGTGCGGTGCGGGTTGCGATCCGGTGATAGTCGTGGGTGGGGCTGAAGCCGACAGCGTGAGTGAAGAAGCCGCGCGACTCGGGGTCCGGTTCATCCAGAACGAAAATTGGCAGAGGGGGCAGTTCTCCTCCCTCAAGGTCGGGACGTCACAACTGGCGAGCGTGGTGGGAGCTGGAAGGGGAGCGGGAACGGGGAAGAGTACGCAGGTGGGCGGAGCCATGGTGGCGCTGGTGGACCATCCTCTCGTAAAGAGAGAAACGTATCAAGTTCTTGTCGGAACGTCTCGGAAGTTTTCGGGAAGAATCATTGTTCCGACCTACCAGGAGAGACGAGGTCATCCGGTGGTTGTTCCCCGAGACGTCATGACAGAGATAGTGAACTCTCCGGATGGCATGACGCTCCGGGACATCATAAGAAAACACGACCACCTCGTGCTCGAGCAGGCCGTTGACGATGCCGGGATTCTGACGGACATCGACACGGAGGCGGACTTGAGGCGGGCCGGATAGACTGGAAAGGACACACATCTAATGACCGTAATCGGAAGGCGAGTGAAGAGATCCGAGGGAGTCGAGCGCGTCACCGGGGCGGGGCTTTTCACCGACGATCTCAATTACCCGGGCATGCTGCACGCCGCCGTCGTCCGCTCGCCCGTCGCCAGGGGACTCGTACAAGGGATTGACACCGGGAGCGCCCTCAATATGAAAGGCGTCGAGGGAGTATTCACGTTCAGAGACATTCCCGGCCGCAACAGCATCCCGATTATCCTGGACGATCAGCCGTTTCTCGCAGAGAAGTATGTGAACTACGTCGGAGAGCCGATAGCCGTGGTCGTTGCCTGTGATCGTCCCACTGCCAGGGCCGCGGCTCTGGCGGTCGAAGTCACGATTAAGAAACTCCCGCCCATTCTTTCTCTCATGGAGGCTCGCAATCATCCCACGATCAAGCTTTTCGGCGAAGATAACGTGTTCAGGCAACTCAAGATCAGGCGAGGCGACACGAAGAGGGCCTTCGCGTCATGTGACGTCATCGTCGAGAACGAATATCGCACTCCCTATCAGGAGCACGCTTACATCGAGCCGCTGGCCATGATCGCCATCCCTCATCCCGACGGCAGGATGGAGATAAGAGGTTCGATGCAGTGCCCGTTTTACGTGCGGAACGCCGTCACGAGAGTACTGGCGCTGCCGGAGAGCGATGTTTGGGTGATACAGACTGCGACGGGCGGTGCTTTCGGCGGGAAGGAAGACGTGCCCTCACTTCTCGCGTGTCAGGCCGCTTTGCCGGCGTGGAAGCTCAAGAGGCCGATCAAGCTCGTCTACGACCGTACCGAAGACATGATGTCTTCGTCCAAGCGTCATCCCAGTTGGGTGCGTTACAAATCTGGAGCGTCGAAAGATGGAACGCTGAAGGCGGTGAAAGTGGAGTATGTCATTGACGGAGGGGCTTATTCGACGCTGTCGCCGGCGGTGCTGTTTCGAGGAACTGTCCACGCGGCGGGGCCGTATAGATGCGAGAACGTCAAGGTGGACAGCTACGTCGTCGCGACGAACAAGGTGCCGACAGGCGCATTCCGTGGGTTCGGCTCGCCACAGATACTTTTCGCCGCGGAATCTCAGATGGATATTCTGGCCGAGAAGCTCGGTCTCGATCCTGTTGAGTTCAGGCGCAGGAATCTGCTCAGGGTTGGTGACACGACTGCCACCGGGCAGAGGCTTCTAAACAGTGTCGGCCTGGAAGAGACTCTCGACAAGGTGCTTCAATCCTCCGCGTGGTGTCCTCGCGCGAAAGAGCGTGCGGACAAGGATGGCGGCAAAGATACAGGCAAGGCCCGGCGCAGAGATGAAGGCAGTGAAGACGACCGAATTCGGAACGAGGAGGGCAACACCGGGTTTGGCCTCTCCACCATCTTCTACGGGGTTGGTCTCGGTGCTGCTGGAAAGTATCTCGCGCGCACCGGCGCGAACGTCATTCTGCACTCCGATGGTTCGGTTCTGTTTTCCGTAGGGACTACCGAGCTCGGACAGGGGATGACCACCGTTCTCTCGCAGATAGTCGCGGACGGGCTTGGCGTACCGTTTGAGTGCGTGCGCATGACGGCTCCCGACACGAGTCGCGTGCCGGATTCCGGTCCGACGGTCGCCTCGCGGTCAACCACGATGTCTGGCAACGCGCTCAATAACGCTTGCAGGAAGATAAAGGACGTTCTTGTCGGAGAAGCCTCCGAGATGCTGGGCTGCCCGGCAGATCAGATAAGAATGGACGAAGGTGTCGTGACAGCGGGAGGGAGCCTGCGGGACGCGACTCTGCGGAGTGCAGCGGGGGAATCAGCGGGAGGTTTGGAGGGGAAGGCTTTCCCCGAGACTAAGACCTCGCTGTCTATTAATGATGTGATCAAATCGTGCGTGCAGAAACGAAAACCGCTCTCTGCCGACGGTTGGTACGCTTCGCCACCGACAAACTTCGATAACGAAACCGGGCAGGGCGACGCCTACGTAGTCTATGCTTGGGCCACAAACTTGGTCAAGGCGAGAGTGGACAGGGAAACGGGCGAAGTGTCGGTTCTGAAGGTGTGGTCGGCCCACGACGTCGGCAAGGCGATAAACCCATCGTCTGCGGAGGGCCAGATAGAAGGCGGTGTGCTCCAGGGTATCGGTTATGCTCTGACTGAAGACATGTCCGTTGATTCCGCCGGTCGCATTTTGAACCCCGACTTTTCCACCTACATAATCCCGACCGCGGAAGATGGCCCGGAGATAGTCTCGATAATCGTCGAGCACCCTTATCCCGAAGGGCCGGATGGCGCAAAGGGATTCGCCGAGCAGCCGCTCATGGGAATCGCGCCGGCAGTTGCCAACGCGGTCTACGACGCAGTGGGCGTGCGAATAACCGATCTGCCGCTCACTCCCGAGAAGGTCTGGAGAGCCCTGAAGGAGAAAGAAACTCACGAGGGCAAGCGCGGCAAAGCGGACTTAGGTGCAAGGACCCGGAAGAAGACATGAAACTGTCATTTAGGTTGAACGGGACAGACACCGTGCTCGACGTCTCAGGCTACGAGCGTCTGATAGATCTCTTGCGTGAGAGACTGGGTCTCTTCGGCACGAAGGAGGGTTGTGGAAAGGGTGAGTGCGGTGCGTGCACGGTCCTTTTGGACGGGGCTCCGGTGTGCTCTTGCCTCTTGCTCTCGTCGCAGCTCGCCGGCAGAGAAGTCACGACAATAGAAGGACTGGCGAAGAGAGACAGGCTACATCCGGTCCAGGAGGCGTTCACCGAGACAGGCGCGGTGCAATGCGGTTTCTGCACGCCGGGAATGGTGCTTTCAGCAGTTGCACTTCTCAACGAAAATCCCGATCCCTCGAGACAAGAAATCAAGAGGGCTCTTTCAGGCAATCTCTGCCGCTGCACCGGATACAAGAAGATATTCGAGGCCGTGGAACTGGCCGCAAAGAACATGAAAGGATCGAGCAAGGGGATGAAGCCGGGGAGGAGAGTCGCTCGTAGTAAACGAGGGAGAGCACGGCAGAGCCGCGCGTAATTGGTAGCGAAAAGTTCTGAGGAATGGTGTGAGCATGACAGACGCTGCGATCATCAGTGTTTCGACGTTGAATCAGGCTCTCAAGGCAATGGCACAGAAGAACGTCGTCGCTCTGGCAGGTGGAACCGACGTGCTTGTCAGACTGCACGACGTCGTCGATCGTCCATGGCCCAGGCTGCTTGTGTTGGAAGGGGTCAAGCCGCTCCACAGAATGACGGTGAAAGATGACCGCATCTTGCTGGGGCCTCTTCTCACCTTCGCCGACATTGCGAAATCGGCCGGCCTGAGAAAGTTCGCGCCACAACTCGTTGAGGCGGCTTCGCTGGCGGGGTCGGTCCTCATAAGAAATCGCGGCACGATCGGTGGGAATGTCGCACACGCTTCTCCGGCCGGCGATCTAATCCCTCCTCTGTTCGTGCTTTCGGCGAGACTTGAATTGTCGTCCGTCAACGGCAAACGCTACGTATCAATCGAAGACTTCGTCAAGGGGCCGGGATTGACCGCTCTCAAGGCTAACGAGCTGATCACGTCCATAATCCTTGAGAAATGCGGAAGCCACGGGTTCTATCTTCGGCTTGCGGCCAGAAGGGCCTTGGCCATCAGCAAGGTCTCGGTGGCTGCGAATCTCTCCGTGCGACGGGAGAAAGTGGACAGAATAAAGGTTGCCCTCGGTGCGGTGGCTCCAACTGTGGTGAGGGCATTGCGGACCGAAGATTACTTGCTGGGCAGGGAGTTGACGGACGGCACCATCTCAGTCGCGTGTTCCATTGCCAAGAACGAAGCAACGCCCATAACGGACATACGTTCCGACGCAGAGTACAGGCGAGGAATGGTGGCCGTTCTATTGCGAAGGGGTCTCGCGCGAATCGCACACACAGGGACCCGGGCTTGATGGCGTGGCTGATCGGCTGGACGACAGAAGGACTCTCATGGCTGATTGCGTGAACGACAAGAACTCATTTGACGTAATTGGCTCGGCCGTCCCCGGCGTGGACGCTCTCGACAAGGTGACGGGCCGCGCAAAGTACGGCGCCGACTACAATCAGAAGGGTCAGCTGTACGGAGCCGCCAGACACTCGGATTATCCCCACGCCGAGATCGTATCAATAGACACAACCCGTGCGAGAGAGTTGCCCGGCGTCCGCGCCGTATTGACTCACGTCGATATCCCAGGCCAGAACTGCTTCGGCGGTGTGGTTCCGCACCAAGTAGTCTTGTGTTCCGATAAGGTCAGATATTTCGGTGACGTCGTGGCGATAGTCGCTGCGGATACGGAAGAGGTCGCGTCGACGGCCGTAGGACTTGTCGAAATCAGATACAATCCTCTTCCCGTAGTGACCGACCCCGTAGAAGCTTTGCGCGAGGGCTCTCCGCCGGTTCATCCGAACGGAAATCTCTGCGTTCATCACAAAGTAAGAAAGGGTGACGTGGACAAAGCCTTTTCTAAATGTGATGTTGTTCTGAGGCGGGAATATTCCACTCAAAAGGTTGAGCACGCGTACATGGAACCCGAGGCCGTTCTGGCTGAACTCGGGGAGAACGGCGGCGTTACCATTACTGGTTCGGTTCAGAATCTCTATTCGATCAGGCGAGCGCTGGCCAGGGTCCTTGCCCTGCCGCTGAACCGCGTACGGATACGGCAAGCGACGCTCGGCGGTTCCTTCGGCGGCAAAGATGAGGTGATGAGCGCACTGGCTTGCCGGGCCGCTCTGCTCGCCCTGGCTACCGGACGACCCTTGAAGATGGTGAACACTCGCGAGAACTCCATGAGGGAGTCGTACAAACGTCATCCTTACAAGATGAGATACAAGGTGGGGGCCAGCAAGCAAGGTTTGTTGCAGGCGATGCAGATAGAGATCTTTGCCGACGCGGGCGCCTACGCCGCGATGTCTCCGTTCGTCACCTGGCGTTCGGTGGTACAGGCCACGGGGCCGTATGTCGTCCCCAACGTGAAGACGGATGTTTACGCCGCATACACGAACAATTGTTACACCAGCGCGATGAGAGGATTCGGCTCGCCGCAGATTTGCTTCGGCGCAGAGTCTCTGATGGATGAATTGGCTCTCGAGCTCGGCATGAGTCCATTGGAAATTCGCTTGAAGAACGTGCTCAAGGACGGTTGTGAAACGGCCACCGGGCAGAAGTTGGATCACAAGGTTAGCGTGGAGCAGGCCTTACTGAACGTTGCCAGGAAGGGAAACTTCAAAGAAAAATGGAACGCCTGTCTGGAACAGAACAAGGGGGGCGCAGTGAGCAAAGGAAGCGCTGAGGGTACGACGGGCGAAAGTGACCACGACTCCGTGACCACGGCGGGTTCTGAACCTCGGGCAGGGTCTTGCATAAAGAAGGGGATAGGCTTGTCGTGCAGTTACCGGGGTGTGTCGTTGGGTGCGGAAGGAGTGGACGCCGCGGGTGTTGTCGTCTCGCTTCAGACGGACGGTACCGTGATCGTATCGTCGGGTCTTGTTGACATGGGTCAAGGAGCTTCAACCACAATCTCGCTTCTTGTGGCCGAAGAGCTGGGCGTCACGATTGACAGGGTCGTTTTCCTCAACGCAGACACGTCGCGTCTTCCGGATTCGGGCCCCACTGTTGCCTCGAGGACAAGTTTCATGGCGGGAAACGCCGCAGGGAGGGGCTGCCACGAGCTTCTCGAGAGGCTTAAGCCCATAGCGGCTGAGACGCTGAAGTGTTCACCGGGCTCGGTTGTGTTTGAAGACAATTTCGTTTATGCCGGCGGAGGGGAATCAAGTACCGGTGGCGGTGAACGCAAGGGGGAAGGCATGTCGCTGGCTGCGCTGGCCACCCTTTGCTTCCAGAAGGGGATTTCCCTTTACGCTCACGGCTGGTACAAAGCTCCGTCAACGTCGTGGGACGAGGAGAACGGCCAAGGTCTTGCCTATTACACGTTCGTATACGGCGCCAATCTGGCGGAGGTGGAAGTGGATGCCGTGACGGGCAAGGTCGCCGTAACCAATGTCGTGAGTTCGCACGACGTGGGCCGTGTGATAAGTCTCCACGGCGCGAGGGGACAAGTGTGCGGAGGCGTGGCCATGGGACTCGGCTACGCTCTGCTCGAAGAGTACGCGGAGGAAGCCGGGGTGCCCCAGCTTGAGAATCTTGACGAATATCTTCTTCCGACCGCGGGCGATACGCCGGACGTGGATGTCGTTTTCATCGAGAACCCTGACAAGCTCGGCCCTCACGGCGCAAAATCGTTGGGAGAACCCGCCTGCGAACTGGCGGCGCCGGCGATTGTAAATGCAGTCGCTAACGCAACAGGGAGAAGAATCAGAGCGTTGCCCCTCACGCTGGAGAGAGTGCTTCTCGGAAGGAAGCTCTCAAGGAAAGAAGAACGCGGCTCTGTGAAGGCGAAGGAAACTCTGACAGGGGAATCTGATCCAGCCAACGCACGGGACAGGGACCAATGATCAACGTAGTCTCACATTACTATCCTGCATCTCTGGAGGAAGCTCTCGACTTGATGGCGTCGAGAGAGCTCACACCTATTGCAGGCGGGACAGATCTTGTCCCTCAGATGCGCGACGGCGAGCCGCGAGCGCTGATCGACGTGGCTCGCCTCGGTCTCAACTACGTAAGGGTCGCCGAGGGGGCGCTCGAGATCGGTCCCTGCGTTACCCATTCGAACCTGTGTTGTGATCGCGACGTTGTACGGTTTCTGCCGCTCCTTTCCAGTGCCGCCGGCGTGATCGGCGCTGTCCAGATAAGAAACAGGGGAACTATCGGCGGCAACGTAGTAAACGCCTCACCCTCGGCCGACACAGTGCCCGCGCTGTTGAATTACGACGCTGAAGTCGTGCTTGTTTCCAAGGCCGGCAGGAGACGCATGAAACTGGAAGAGTTCGTCAAACGGCCTTACGTTACGGACAGGAAACCCGGAGAGCTCTTGACTTCTATTGTGTGCAAGACGTCGGGGGCGACGGCCGTTGTGGCCGCCCGCGCGGCGGGTGAGGTCCCGAGTGGTGCCCCGGGTGGCGCCCCGAGCGCGGCGCTAGGATTAGAAGTCGGCACTTGTTTCCTCAAGTTGGGCCGGAGAAATGCGATGAACATTTCAAGGATGAGCCTGGCAGTGCTGCTCACAGTGGGAGCAGACCGTAGGATCGGGTCTGCTCGTGTCTCGGCGGGAGCAGTTTTTCCCGTTGCCAAGCGAATGCTCGAAGTGGAGCGATTGCTGGCCGGACAGATTGTGTCGACGAAACTCTTCCAAGAGGCCGGTCTTCTCGCCACCGAGCTACTCGTGAAGGAAACGGGAATACGCTGGTCGACACCTTACAAGATGCCGGTCCTCAAGGGTCTGCTTGAAAGAGCATTACACCGGGCGGCAGAAAACAGCGGGGTGACCGCGGAATGAGCACGGTCTGCTTGAGCTTCCGGTTGAACGGAGTTGAATTCAAGAAGGTCGTACCCTCTGGATGGACCTTGCTGCGCTATTTGCGTGACGACCTCGGCTACTACGGTACCAAGTGCGGCTGCGAGATCGGAGAGTGCGGCGTTTGCACGGTGCTCTACGACGGTGAGGCAATGAACTCGTGCCTCATCCTTGCGTCGCAAATCGACGGTGCGGACATCTGGACAATCGAAGGCGTGGCTCCGAGTGGCGGTTCACAATTGCATCCGATACAGCGAGCCTTTCTCGATTGCGGCGCCGTTCATTGCGGTTTTTGTTCCCCCGGAATGGTGATGTCCGTGGTGGGGTTGCTCCTGAAGAATCGGAATCCGAGCGAAAGTGAGATCAAGGGCGCCCTGGCGGGCAATCTGTGCCGCTGTACCGGATACGTTCAGATAATCGAGGCCGTGAAGACGGCGGCCTCAGTTGTCACGGATAGGGATTTGGAGAAGTTCGTCTCCGGGAAGAAGCGGGAGACGTAGCGTAGGAGGATCCTCAATCAAGAAATCTAGGCCGGATGCCGCCGTCAAGAAGGAGAGGGGTGTGAAGAGCCAGAGCTATGACTCAATGAAGAGCAGTTTCGACTTGAACAGGCGCGACTTCCTCAGGATCGGAGGCGCGTTTGGCATCGGGCTTCTGTTGGGCAACACGTCGGCGTGGGCGCAGGAGAATCAGAAGGTCGCTCCGCCCGCGAAAATCAAGACGAACATTGACGACGCTCTGAAGACTTTCACGACCGGGCGTTCTTTGCCGGGTCCCTTTCCCGGGAGGGTCGTAGAAGTTTGTGACCAGAAGGCGATGGCGAATGACAGGCCGGTTCCGGAAGTTGTGCGCACGATGTTCGAGAAGGGTGTGCGGCAGTTGACCGGCAAGAACCTCAAGAAGAGTTTCGGGATGTTCTTTGAAAAGGGAGACGTTGTCGGAATAAAGGTGAACCCGGTCGGCGCGGGTCTCATCAATACGCGGCTCGAAGTCGTGGACGCCACCATTGAATGGCTGACCAAGAACGGCATCAAGCCGGATAATATTGTGATCTGGGATCGCTACGATTTCATGCTGAAGGAAGCCGGTTTCACTTCGGAACGATATCCCGGAGTCGGGATCGTCGGGCTTCAGACGATGGGAGAGACTGAAGAAGAGAGCGGTCAGAGTGAAGGTGGAAGCAAGGCAGAAGGTGAAGGGCAAGGCCGGACTCAGGGCGAATCAACGAGCGAAGGCAAGAATGAAGGCGCCAGCAGCTGGCTGGACAAGAATGGTAATCACGTTAGTGCAGGGAATTTCGACATGGATGTGTACTACTGGGCCGACGTCGAGGGTCCAAAGGACAAGGCTTATCTCAACCAGCACGTGTTCAACGGAAAGTACTCTTACTTCGGCAAGCTTCTCACACAGAGACTGACGAAGATTGTAAATATCCCCGTGTTCAAGAACAGCGGCAACGGGATCTCAATGGCGACGAAGAACCTCGGGTACGGCTCGATCTGCAACACCAATCGACTGCACAATCCGCTCTTCTTCGACGTGTGCACGGAGGTCCTGGCGTTTCCCGTAATAAGAACGAAGCTTGTGCTCAATATCACCGACGGCCTCAGGGCACAGTATGACGGCGGTCCCATGCCTGTCGCAGAATTTGCATATCCGATGAGCACGCTCTTCTTTGCGACCGATCCGTTTGCACTCGACATGACCTGTCATCGTCTCATGGTCGAAAAACGGAAGAGCATGCAGGTCAAAGTGAACGAGCACCCGATCTTTACGGACTATTTCCGTTACGCAGAGCGCCTCGGGCTCGGCATTGCCGATCCGGAGAAGATTGAGCACGTTCGGATTTGAGGGCGGGTGGGACGGCGGTGAATGGGTGCGTGCCGGGAGCACACGATGCTAGTTGTAGTTTTGTAAGCAGCCTTAGGATTACGATGAGAAGACCGCCGCTCTTGAATTCCGTCGCAGTTTTGTTTGTCTTTCTTCTTTCGTCTGCCGATGTGGTCTCCGGGGCGAAAGCCGGTCCCGCCTTCCCGCGAGACAACTATGTGGCAGGCTGGGTGAGATCCGAACGGACGCTGCGCTTCGAAAGGAGCAATCTTTTCGACTACATTGACGGCGGTGCTGAGCTGTTCCTGGAGTTTGGGTTCGACGTGTTACTCGTCCAGCGCTACAAAGAAAGCAACGCGAAGGGAGATGACGAGATTGCGCTGGAAATCTACCAAATGGAGAGCGCCGAAGCGGCGCTGGGAATATACCTGACCAAGTGCGGCAAGGAAACGCCCGTCGGGGGCATAAAGGAAAGAAACTCCGGTGATCGCTATCAGTTCAGCATAGTCAAGGGAGACTGTTTCATCCAGGTAAACAATTTTGGCGGCGACGGGAAACTGATGCCGGTCATGCTGAAGCTGACGCAGCGAACACTCGCAAGCATTCCAAAGGGCCCTCCGGTGACGTTGCTGAGTCGCCTGCCGGAGAAGGACTTCATTTCCGGCTCCGGTTTGATTTTCCGCGGCCCCTACGCGCTGCAATCGATCTTCACCTTTGGCAGTGGCGACGTTCTTCAGTTACGCGGGAACGTTTTCGGCGTGACCGGAGACTACGCGGGACCCGAAGGCGGCGTCTACACGAGACTCCTCATCCTGTATCCGGAGCCGAAGGCTGCACTGTCGGCGTTTGAGAATCTCTCGAACAACCTGGATCCCTACTTGGAAGTAGTGAGCAGGCTGGAGAACGGATTCACGTTCAGAGACTACAGAGACAAGTTCGGGACCGTGGAACTCAAGAACGACGTCATGGAAATCAAGATCAATTTGCCAGAGAAGCCAGAGACGACGGAGAGATGAGAACGTTCAGAGGAGCCGGACAAGCGAGAAGGGCGAGTTTCATGGAGGCGTGAGTGAGCTTCATCAACATTGAAATCAAGGCCCGGTGTAGTTCTTTAGATGCCGTTAGACGGGTTTTGAAAGAGCGTCAGGCGACCTTCAAGGGTGTAGATCGTCAAGTCGATACGTATTTCAATGTCTCCAACGGCAGGTTGAAACTCCGCGAAGGCAACATTGAACGTTGCCTCATCCACTACAGTCGCAAGAATCAGGCCGGCCCAAAGAAGTCAATCGTGACTCTGTACGGTCCCGTTGCGAATTCGGCGTTGAAGGAGACTCTGACGAACGCTCTGGGCGTTCTTGTCGCCGTGGAGAAAACGAGAGAGATATACTTCATCGACAACGTCAAGTTCCACGTGGACGCGGTAGAACGACTTGGCACTTTCGTCGAGATCGAGGCAACAGACTCAAGCGGGATCATCGGACAGGAGGTCCTTCGCAGGCAATGCGAAGAGTTCATGGGCCTGCTGGGGATTCGCTCCGACGATCTGGTCAAGCATTCATACTGCGACATGATGCTCCGTCAAGCCAAACACTCCTCGCCAGGTCGGCGCACCCTCGCGAAGTCGGCGGCACGCGAAAGCTGAGTCGCCGCAACCAGCCAAAAACAATGCAGTTACGGGCGTGACCCACAAATCCTGTTTGACACGAGTCGCTTTCGGAGCTATCCTCATCTCACGACGTTACTCTTCGCAAGCTGGCTCTGAAGGAGGATGTCCATGAAGATTTATAGATGTCGTGTCTGTGGGGAGGCTTACGTAGGCGGGGGAAAGCCGTTGAATTGCCCGTGTTGCGGCGCACCCGACAAGTACATCATTCTGGCCAAGAACTGGAAAGAGGACATGATCTCCACGCTCACCGACGTCTCGGAGAAAAACCTCAAGAAAGCTTTGGAGTTAGAGATAGAGGTCTCAGGTTTCTATCGTTGCGCCGCAAGGGTGGCCGTTGAAGAAGAAGTAAAGGCCATGTTCTCGGCACTGGCGAAGATAGAGGCGGAGCATGCTTCCACAATGCGCAAGATGCTGGGGCTTCCCAGGTCCTACCCTTACGAGCACGAAGGGCGCTGCCACCCGACGGACACCCAAAACCTGGCAGAAGCGCGGCGCAAAGAACAAATTTGTGTGGCTTTTTATGAAGAATCTGCCAAGCAGGCCGGCGAGAAGCGAGTGAGGGAAGTCCTTGTTGCTCTTACAGAAATCGAGAGAGACCACCTAGTTGTTACTACGAAAAAAATGTAGACCTGGGCAATCAGCCCAGGTGGGTTAGCGCTACGCCTCACGAGTTGCCCCAAATCGGCCCGATCCTTCTCGAGCAGGCCCTCCGAGCATTTCCCGACACGCCACCTTGCCCAATTCGCCTCAAAGCACAATCCTTTGGGAAGCTGCCTCAACAGTTTACGGAGGGACACAGACTTGCCACAACGCATTTGCAGCATCTGGGCTTCCTGGCCTCGCACACGGCCCTTCCGTGCAGAATCAAGGCGTCGGAGAAAGGCCTCCAAAGCTCCTCGGGCAGGAGTCTCATGAGATCCTGTTCGATGAGGTCGGGATTCGCATTGCTCGTGAGTCCCAGTCGTTCCGAAAGCCGTTTCACGTGCCTGTCTACGACGACTACAGGTTTGCCGAAGAAATTTCCGAGGACAACGTTGGCGGTTTTCCTTCCGACTCCTCGGAGTGCGATAAGTCCTTCCATCGTGTCGGGGACTCGACCGCCATGTTTCTCCACGATGTCTCTGCAACACTCGATTATGCTCCTGGCCTTTTGTCTGAAGAAGCCTGTCGACCGGATTTCCTGTTCCAGTTCACTATGGTTTGCCTTAGCGAACTCGGCCGCGGTCTTGTACTTGCTGAAAAGCCCCTTCGTAACGATGTTCACGCGCACGTCCGTCGACTGAGCCGACAGAATCGTTGCGACGAGAAGCTGGAGAGCCGACCTGTGTTTCAAAGCCGTCTTGGCCTCTGGGTACTCTTTTAGCATGAGCGATGCTATCTTGTACGCTCTCTTTCCTTCTCTCCGACTTTTCTTGTTTCTCTCGGCCGGCTTAGCCATTGTCCTGTTCACCCCCGACTGAGTCTGCCACGACGAGCTTGCACTCTCCACCGGACTTACGCGTTCGCCAAGCTTGACTCAGGTTTTCTGAATCCGAGACGTTTTCTTCTCACTATGAGATCCACGAAGGCCTCGAGCCTCGTGCTCACTCCGCCTTCGTCAGAATGCTCGTCTATCGGAAGAGGTAGCACGGGTATGCCGTAGTCTTCCGACACTTTGTGCATGACACTCTGCGCAAGTACCTCGGGCATACAAGTGAAGGGCATTATGAGAATAACGCCGTCGAAGTCCCGGTGAACGGCCTGAATGGTCTCACCTATGCTCTGGCATCCTGTGCACAGGTCAGGATAACGCATGTACAACGAAGCTTCGCGCATGGCGAATTCGTGCTCCCGTCTGCCCTTTCTGTCCAACCTCAATACCCTCACAACTTTCTTCCCGAGCCAGTATGATCTTTCCACTTCCACGCCCATCTCTCCCAACTTGTCCTGCACGTGAAAGTTGACGTTGGGCTCGGCCATCATGTATGCCTCACCGACGATTCGTATCCGGGCCGACGGTTCCTTCTCGACGGCCCTGGCGCTGGAGAAAGCGGCTCTCGCCTGTTCCATCGTTTTTCTCACGCTTTTGTTGTCGGTTGCGGAGTCAAGCGTGGCATGCCACGTCTTGAAGAGTCTTGCGGTTTGACCTCGCAGCTTCTCCCTGGGTCGAGTCGTCATTGAAAGAACCTCAAGTTCTTCGAGGGCGAGAAGCTTTCTGATTCCAAAGAGGAAAGCCTGCACCACGTCTCTCCATCCGGTTTTGTTACCGAACTGACGGAAGTGGCCCAGGAATTCGAGAGGCCTGTCGTAGTTGACGGGTATCATCTTGCATTGGAAGCCGAGGTCTCTCAGGATTATCTCCTGCGCGGGCCAATAGAAACCGAGCCTGCAATTGCCGTGACTCGTGGCCATCGCGACGGTGTCGGCTCCCATCCGCAGGCCTTCTATCATGTTTCCGAGCGTGACCTTGAAGGGGAGACACACGAGCTCGGGGGCGTACCTGGCGCCGAGCGTGATGGTTTTGTGACTCGTTGGAGGGGGGACGACGATCTCTTGCCCCAGGCGTTTGAAGACCGACTTCATTGCCACAGTGAGCGGCCCCATGTGCGGGAATGTTACTATCATCTCGTGTACCTCAGCCGCGTCGGCCGGCGCCGCGCCCGAGCCGGTTCCCCCGCCGTCACGCCGGACTCCCCAGCGGCTCTGTCGCGTGCTTCCGTTTTCTTCTCGCGATGGCGTCGAGATACGCCTCCAACCTTGTCTCCACGCCGGCCTCACCGGTGTGCTCGTCAAGCACGAGAGACATGTATGCAACGTCGGGATGCTTTCTTGCTTCCGAATCTATCAACACTTTGAGCAGGGCGTCAGGTCCGCACTCGAAGGCGATAAGATACATCACGCCGTCCACGGATTTCGATTTGAAAAACAATCTTGCGCCGGCCAGAAGCTCTTTGGCCGCCGTCCAGTACGGAGGGCACTCCAACAATTTGACCTCTCTCTCGACTGTGGATGGGTCGAGATGTCTGGCAGTGACGACGTCTACCCCCAGTGACGTAAGTCGCTCACGAAGGTTGAAGTTCACGAAGGAGTCGAAGAGATTGTAAGGGTGACCCAGCAGTGCGATCCTCAGACCCTTCCAGTTGGCGCTGCCGACTTCCCTGAACAAAAAACTGGATTCGCTCTCGGCCTCAGGTTCGGCAGAGAACCAGTTTTTCTGAGCTCCCAGCGCTTCGCGACAAGCCTTCTTGAGGAGCTGGAGCTTGCCCAGCTCCCGAGCCAGGTCGCGGAACTGTTTCTCATGGCTGACTACTTTCTTTCTCAGGTCGATGATAGGATCGAGTATTCGATGAATGCCCGGCAGGTTGAGCCTCACCATGTCGGGAAATGCAACGATTTTCGGGCAGGTGTACGCGTTCTTTTCGACGCTGAGAACTCTCGGCAGAAACAGATAGTCGACCTTCGGTGCTATGGCGGCCACGTGTCCGCACGCAAGCTTCACGGGCAGACATATGTCAGTCAAGCAATACTGCACGCCCAGTTGTAGGATGCCCTTGTTGGTTGGAGGGGAGATCACAACTTCCTCTCCCAGTGCCCTGAAAAAAGTCTCCCACATCAAATGATACTTGTGGTAGAGAAGCGCACGCGGAATCCCGATTCTTGCCATGATCGTTTGTCGCCGCGGCCAAGTATTCCTTGCAGACAGGCGGATTCTCACACCCCGCTCGAGGCAGGAACTACGCTCGGGGCGAGATCTCCACGCCCTGCCCCGTGACCAGGCACTCCTCACACGCGGGTGGCTCCTTAGATAGCTCCTTTGGCTCTGTCTGATACCTGCCGCATCTGTCTCCCCATCCTGCAATCTTGGTATCGTTCATCAGGACCTCTATTACTTCACACAAATTTGGGCATTCCTTGCACTCGAAGCTGGTCGTCTTGTACTCCACTTTCCCCAGGGCAAAACCCCTGAAACGCGTCGTCTCCTCGGTTTCGGATTTCCACTCGTGGGCCAAGAGGGCGGCGCCGATCGCTCCCATCACTCCGAATCTCTCGGGCACCACGATCTCCATTTTGAGTTCGTCGGCGAGCGCTTTTCTGATTCCCTCGTTCGCCGCTACCCCTCCCTGAAAGACGACGGGAGGAAGAATTTCCTTTCCTTTGGCGACGTTGGCCAAGTAGTTGCGCACGAGGGCCTGACAGAGCCCCGCAACAATGTCCTCGACCTTGTGTCCTACCTGTTGCTTGTGAATCATGTCGCTCTCGGCGAACACCGTGCAGCGCCCGGCGATTCTCACGGGATTCTTGGAGGAAAGGGCGAGCCGTCCAAAGGCCTCGATGGGCACCGTGAGTCTGTTTGCCTGTTGATCGAGGAAGGAGCCTGTGCCGGCGGCACATATCGTGTTCATCGCGAAGTCGACGGCGACCTGGTTACGAATAATGACTATCTTCGAATCCTGGCCGCCTATCTCCATCACGGTCTGGACGTCGGGCTCCAGGTGAATTGCGGCGATAGAGTGCGCAGTTATCTCGTTCTTGACTATGTCGGCGCCTACAAGTTCGCCAGTGAGCCGTCTTGCGCTTCCGGTCGCGCCCGCGGCAAGCACGTGGGACTTGCAGGGCAAGGCCTCGGCTGCGAGCGAAATCGCCCTCTGCACTGCATCGATCGGGCGACCGGACGTCCTCAAATAGGCGTCGTAGAGAACTTTCAGGTTCTCGTCCAGAACGGCGAGATTTGTGCTCACGGAGCCAACGTCTATGCCCAGAAACACGTTCATAGTTCTTAGGATGGGTCAAATTGCCGGCGAATGCCTTGAAGAATGAGAATAGTACTCCGGTAAGTACGAGGCCCGGCCTACGAGAGACCCTCGCTCGTGCGGCGCCTCGGTTTCCATTAGCTTTGTGTTTCTCTGGAGATTCGGCGACTACTGCGAGGTGTCTCGCTTCCTCTTCGCGTACTCTTTTGCCTGGTACATGAAGGCCTGAAGCCTGGTCAACGTGTTCGCCTGCTCCGTGCCGTCATACACCATGTTGAGGAACGGGAAGCCACCCTCGTTCTTCTGGACGAACTTGAGTATAGCATGAGAGATGGTTCCAGGCATACACGTGAAGGGCATTGCGCTCACCACGCCCGCGAGTCCCTTCTTGATGAAATCGATCGACTTGCCGACAGTGAGTATGGCCTCTCCCTCAAAACTGGGATGGAGGTAAGGAGCCGCCATGTCCAACACTTGCTTCGACGAAGGTTCGCTCCAGGTTTCGATGAGACCCTTGAACGGATGGGACAACGAATGCTCGTCGCGCCTCATGACGTAGTCCTTGAGGAGATTCTTCACGAGGAGCTTGTAGTCACCGTCGAGACGGCTTCGCATGTGGCGCCGGACGTTGCGGTACAGGAACCATTCGTAGACCGGGGCCATCAGCACCTGTCCCCCGAGCCCTTCGATTTGCTCGACAAGATTGTTATTGCTGAAGTCGTTCGAACGCACGTATATCTCGCCCACAAGACCTATGAGGGGCCTCGGTTCTGAACGGTCAACCTTTATTTTCTCAAAAGCGACTCTGCTTCTTCCAATCGCGCCCAGTATGTCTTTGCGACTCCCGTTCTTTCTGATCACGTCGCATACGTCTTCGACCTGCTGCCAATAGACCCTCTCGATCAGTTTCTTGTCCTTGGCATAAGGTCTGGTCTCAAGAAGCCACTTGTAGAGCACGTCTATGCTGACGATTCCAAGCCAGCCCAATTCCAGGAAACGCCTTCCGACGAGTCCGAGATCATCGTAAAAGCTGGAGGCTTGGTTGGGGGCGTAGATGGGTACGTCTTCAAAACCGATTTCGTCCAACACTATTCTCTGCAAAGCATTGTATTGGCCGAAGCGGCAGGGACCGCCGGAGCCTCCCATGAAGAAGGCGTACTTGTTTCTGTCGAAGTCCGGCCGCATGGCCATCTTCACCATGTCGCCGGTCGTGACGATACAGGGAAAACACTCTTTGCCGGTCGTGTATTTTCTTCCCCAGTGGAGCGTCTCGTCGTCCGGCTCGGGGAGCACCTCTGCGGGCATACCGCAGGCCTGGAAGGCAGCCGCGATTCCGTGGGCATGGTCGGCCATTCGCGGTATCAGCACGATGCGCTGATTTCCCTTGGAGATGTTCACGGTCTCAAACTTCCACGGAGGCGCCGTCCTTCTGTCGGAGGCTCCCTCGAGGCTGTCCAGAAAGGCCTCGCATCTTGTGATAATTCCCGCGTCCGCACTGTGCTCGTCTACTTCTATCTGCAAGAATGGCTTGTCACCCATTCTCTGTCTGAAGAAGCGCGAGACGAAAGAATCCGGTCCACATCCGAAGTTGGTGATGTAGAGCGCGGTGAGTCTCGGATCGTTGGCGATAATCTCGGCGGCGGACAATATCTTCTGGCCGTATCTCCAATACATGTTGGGCCACTGGTCGCTGATTTTTACGCTGTCCAGAGGAAGAAAGTCCATGGGAATGGGGAGGACTCCCATGCCGCGCAGCTTACGCGGGATCTCGAGATTGGCACCGGGGTCGCATCCGTTGTACGAACGGCTGACCACGACAAAGGCCTTCTGGCCCTCTCTCAAAGACGAGAGAATCTCCCTGCCACGCTCTCTGCATCTTTCCTGGAACTCCTCGTAGGCTCCCCATGCCTTTAGAGCGGCCTTCTTTACACTCCGGTGATCGGCACCCAGTCGCTTTCCTACGTCCATCATCGCGTCGGCCAGATGCTCCGGCCCCATGCCAAGCCAGACGTGAGGAGTGAGAAGCTTCGAATCCTTCGAGTCGAAATCTATGGCGCCCCGCACCGTGTAAGTGAGACTCTGGATGTATGGGCACACAAAGCTGTCCGTGAACTTGTCGTCGTTGCTGGGAAGATTTATGACGCTGGGAAGGAAGATGTAATCAACCTTGCTGTCGACCAACGTCATTATGTGACCGAGAGCGACTTTCATGGGGAAGCACGTCTCCACGACCGAACCCTCGCAGCCACGATGGATGGCGCTCTTTGTGGTTGTCCCCGAGAGTATTACCTTGCATCCCAGCTCCGAGAAGAAGGCCTTCCAGAGTGGAAAGAGGTCGTGAAAGATGAGGCTTCTTGGCATTCCGATCTTGGGCGCGTCGTTTGATTTTTCGCCGGAGTCCTTGTACGTTTCCAGCAACAGTCTTTCTCTTTCCTTGAAAAGATCGGGTAGGTCCTCGCCCTTCGATGCCCCGCGATCGACGTCGTATTTTTCGCACCTGCTGCCGTAGTAGAGTGGCTTCTCACCCTCAACCTTCACGCAATTGATCTCGCATCTGTTGGCACAGTCCGTACATTCAAAAGACGTGACCTCGTAGGGTCTGTCACTGAGATCGAATCCTTTGAACCTGCTCCCCTTGCCGGCGTCGTTCTCCATGGCGAGGATTGCGCATCCGATGGCGCCGGTCACTTCGTGGTGTTCCGGCACCGTGATAGGCTTTCCTGTGATCTTCTCGAAGGCTGCGACCACGCCCCTGTTGGCCGCGACTCCGCCCTGGAAGAAAATCCTGTTGCCAACCTTTTTCCCGGCAACAACCTTGTTGAGATAATTGAGGACTATGGAGTAGCTCAAACCCGCGACGAGGCTGTTCGTGTCACTGCCGCCTTGCTGGTGGCGTACGAGCTCCGTCTCCATGAAAACGGTGCACCGGTCCCCAAGCGATACCGGGTTCTCGGCCTCCAGGGCCATCTTGCTGAACTCGTCGATGATGTTTATGCCGAGTCTCTCGGCCTGTTCTTCGAGGAAGCTGCCGGTGCCCGCGGCGCAGACCTTGTTCATCTCGAAATCAACTATGGCGCCGTTCTCGAGACTTATGTACTTGGAGTCCTGTCCGCCGATCTCAAAAATCGTATCCACCGTAGAATCTATCTCGGCTGCGGCGCGAGCCTGGGCCGTGATCTCATTCTTGACCAGGTCGGCGCCGATGAAGTCACCCGTGAGGTAGCGGCCCGAGCCGGTCGTGCAGGCTCCGCGAATCTCGACTACGTGGCCTACCTTGTCGCCTACGATCTTGAGCCCCTTCTGTACCGCCTCTATCGGACGGGAAGCAGTCATGAGATAGCACTTCGCCAACACTCTCTTCTCACTGTCCATGACCACGACGTTCGTGCTGATCGAACCTACGTCGACGCCGAGGTAGGCAGGAACCTTGCCGTCGGTATCGCGTTTTGGTTCGCCCTTTTTCCCGAATGGAAGCGTCCTTCCACCCTCCGCCGTGGAGAGACTATCCAGAAACTTGTCCTTGTCTCCCGCGGCCTGCTTGGCGAGAAACTCCTCGATCTTCTGAAGTCCAGGAAAGACAGTCTCGACGTTCTGTTCCAGCGCGTTGTAGACCGCGCCAATTGCTCCCATGGAAGCGAAATACTTGGGGATGATGAGGGCGCCTTGTTCAAGTTCAAGCACCTGTGTGAATGCGCGTATCATTCCCTGATTGGCGGCCACACCTCCCTGGAAGGAAATGGGCCTCACGAAAGTCCTGGCGGCACCGACCGTGCTCTTGAAGTTTCTGGCCATGGCGATGCAAAGGCCTGCCACTATATCCTTGGGAGGAGTGCCCTTCTGCTGAAGGTGTATCATGTCACTCTTTGCGAAGACACTGCACCTGCCTGCTATTCTTGGGGGAGTCTTTGATTCGAGGGCAAGCTTGCTGAACTCCTCTATCGAGAGGTCCAGCCTGTGCGCCTGCTGATCAAGAAACGACCCCGTGCCCGCGGCGCATATCGTGTTCATTGCAAAATCAACCATCTCGGTCCTGCGGCTCCGAGGATCCTCCTTCAGGAAGATGAGCTTTGAATCTTCGCCGCCAATCTCGATGACCGTACGCACTTCGGGATGCAAGTGCACCACGGCCGCCGTCTGGGCGACGACCTCATTTACAAAATGAGCGTTCAAGAGATCCGAGAAGAGTTGGCCGGCGGCTCCCGTCACTGCCACCAGTTTTATCCGCGAAGGAGGGTATTTCTTGAGAAGATCCTTGAGAGCATCGAGTGTGGCGGCCACGGGATGGCCTTTGTGACGAACGTAGCTGTCTTCCACAACCTGCTTGTCAGGCCGCACCACTGCAATGTTTACGCTCACGGAGCCTGCGTCGATCCCTACGCAGACCTTTTCCGATCCAGCGTTCATTCTTGCGCCCGAAGGTGGCTGTTTCTGCTTATCCTCGATTGTCATGATTTCCCGACGTTCTTCCCTCTTGTGCTTCAGGGCTTTCCCCATACATCTCAGCCTCGCTGCCTCGTCCCAGAATTCCCTGGGGCCACGTCATACATCTTGAGGCTTCTTGCTGGACTGGGAATTGGACCGGGCGGCACGGAGCGTCTGCTGCGGCACCAGCACCGTGCTACATGAGGGGAGCACCGCCCCTGGAATCAGTTACCAAAATTGAGCCTAGAGTCTATCAATCACGTTTGGGACTGTCAACGAAATTTGGCCTGTCGTCGGGCGTCTGCCTGCCTTCGATCGGCGAGACAGTCAGGCTCGTGTTCGTCGGCGCACACTCCGAGACAGCAGATTCTTTTTTGTTGACCGTACATAAGGCCTAGTCTAACCTGACTTTTGGGTTAGCTAACGCCATGGCACAGATGATTCTTCATAAGCTCGGGATTCTTTCAGGCAAGAGCACATCTTCCGAACTCGTCGCGGCACTGGGGGTTCAAATGGAATCAACTTTTCGCGTCTGCTCTTCCCTTACTCGGCTTTTTCGCTGTTCTTTTGCCTCGCTCCTTCTTCTCGCGGTCTTTCTTTCTTACCCGGCGCGGCCTGACGCGAGCCCTCCGCGAACGCCTCCCCCAGATTCTATTTTCAGCATAGAGCCGTTCGCGGCCCGATTCAGAGCGATGGCCGCCTTCACCGCCGACTCGATTCCGCACGGTTACATCGCATTTGGTGACGTGAGGGGATACGTGCATGTGTTGAAGAAGAAGGGGCCGGGTTTCGTTCCCTCGTGGAGCACGTTCTCCCTCGGCGCGCCGGTGAAGGAGGTTCTGGCCGACGACATTGATGCTGACGGTTTCGTCGACCTTGTGGTGATCACCACCGCCGGTAGAATGTTCGTTTTTGACACCAACACTCACCAGATGGTCTGGGAAAACACCGGCAATGATTTTGAGAGCGTGAGCACGCTTGTCATCGAGCAGTTGGATCGAGATCCCGCCAAGGAACTGATACTTCTTGCGGATTCAAAACTCTTGGTGATGGACGGAGAGAAGTTCCTGAGGGAATACCAGAGCGCGGACGCGTTTGACGCGACAGAATACATGGTCGTCGGAGACGTTGACAACGACGGCGAAAAAGAGATAGTGCTCAATTCTGGATTCGTCCTCAATGCCAGGACCCTCAACATCGAGTGGCAGACGGATTTCTTCGGGACGAGGCTTGCTTTGCGTGACGTAGACGGTGACAAGATGGAGGAACTCATCTGCGAGTCAACCGGGGGAGCCCTGATGGTGTATGACTTGGACACCAGGCAAGAGAAGTCGGTTTTTTGAGGAGGACGGCCGGACCGGCCGTTACCGGGTAAGTCCAGAGCGAGACCCAAGAGAGGTCAGACAGGGAAAGGAGACAGGAGATGCCGTTGGAAGAGACAGCCAATGTGGACAACGCACTTGCAGTTCTCACCGTCGGTGGTTTTCTCAAGAGAGTGGGGCTCGATGAGTTTGAGACCCAAAGAAGGGGAGGAAAGGGAATTGTCGGTGGCAAACCCAAGGAAGAGGATGCCATATTCAGCATTACTCCCGCACACCCTCGGGACAGAGTGTTGTTCTTCACAAACCTCGGCAGATGTTACTTCGTCGAGTCCGATCAGATTCCTGTGATGTCACGTTATGCGCAAGGGACGAAGGCGGCAAGTCTCCTCGGACTGACGCCCGAAGAGCATGTCACTTTCATGCTTGCCCACGGTGGCCCCTTCGAGGAACAGCCGCTGGTGCTTTTGTCCAAGAAGGGCATGATAAAGAGGACGGCTCTATCAAACTTCAAGAAATCCAGGGTGGGCGGGACTGTCGCCATGTCTCTGGCCGAAGGAGACAGCATACGCGCGGGCTACGTCTCGGCCAACCCCGGCGAAACGATGATCATTACTTCCTCGGGCAAGGCGGTTCGCTTTGACGAAAACGCCGTCAGAGTAATGGGCACGACCGCACAGGGTGTGAGAGGAGTGAGGCTGTCTCCAGAGGACGCTGCCATAGCCGTCTGTCCGGCCTCGGAGGGCCTGAACGTCCTCGTTGTCAGTGAGCAGGGCTTCGGTAAGCTGACCGCGCAGGAACAATTCAGGAAAACGGCCCGCGGAGCTGGCGGCGTGACCGGAGCCAAGCTCAACGATAAGACGGGCAAGGTGGCATTTGCGGGCACGTTGCGCACCGCGGAAATCATACTCTGCAGCAAACACGGAAAGGTCATCAGGTTCGCGAGTGCAGACGTGCGTGAGACCGGGCGGGCCGCGGTCGGCGTGCGTCTCATGACGCTTGAGGCCGATGACGCCGTGTCAAACGGAGCCATCATAGCCTAATCGCGCTTCGGTTCAAGTCGGGGGAGGGGGGTTCGAGTTCACGACAGAGAAAGGGGGTGCCGTACCGGATAGGCGAGCCATCAGCAGTTGACTACTTCAGATTCTTCTTGCTCATCTAACTCTCTGAAACAGGGCAACGACAAGTCGCTTATGGGTAGTTATAAGAATCGTGGAGGGTCCGAGAGTCAATGAATCGGCGCAAGAGATACTACGATAATGAGGATGAGCGTCCGAATCGGAAGCTACGAGTAATTCGTGAAATGGCAGACGAAAAGGATTGGGTAGACGAACTCGAGGTGGACGAGGATTTTGAGGAGGAATTCAATCAAGAATTCATGGACGAGGAAGACTACGAAGAATACGAATAGGAAACCTTGACGATGGCGATATTTCGTCGTTCCAAGGGGTAGATACGAGGGAGCCCGTATGAAGCGTTTTTCCAAGAAGCCCGTCGATCCCATCAGCGTAGAGGCGGACGCGACGGTTGACAGGTTTGTGACACAGCTTTCCGAAGTCTCATTTCAGGCACGAAATCTCGGAACGGCAGTTGACATATGGGAGAAGATGCTTGACGATGAGGCAATGATCTTCTTCGGCCTCGCAGGCGCGATGGTTCCCGCGGGAATGAGAAAGATCGTCTCGTTTCTTGTGAAAAACAGATTTGTTGACTGCGTGGTTTCCACTGGGGCCAACCTGTTTCACGATTGCCACGAGACTCTTGGTTACTTTCACTGGCGAGGCAGCCACCAGGCAGACGATCTGGTTTTGAAAGAAAGTAGCATTGACAGAATATACGACACTTTCGCCTCCGAAAACGAATTCAGGCTTACCGACGATTTCATCACTCGCTTTACAGCGGAACTTCGGCGGGAAGAACCACTCACAACTCGCGAATTTCTTCACCTTTTGGGCAAGAAGCTGGCAGAAAAAACCGATAACGAGGGCATTCTGACATCGGCGTTCAAGGCCGGAGTTCCCGTATACTGTCCTGCCCTCGGAGACTCTTCCATAGGCATCGCGGTGGCCGTGGGCAGAAGCAGGGGAGAGAATAAGGTTATGTTCGACATAGCGGCCGACGTGCTCGAAACCGCCAGGCTGGCGACTCCCTCTTTTTCCGCATGCTCGTCTACCGGCGTCGTGTATGTCGGAGGAGGAGTGCCCAAGAACTTCATCCAGCAGACCGAGGTCACGATTTCCATTCTGGGAGAGGAAGCCGCGGGGCACAAATATGCCGTACAGATCATAACCGATCCGCCGCACTGGGGAGGCTTGAGCGGTTGCACGTTCGAGGAAGCGCAATCCTGGGGAAAAATTGCAACCGAGGCGCTGAAGACGACCGTCTATTCAGACGCAACCATAGCGCTTCCGCTCATAGCGACGGCTCTTGCCACCAGAAGAAAAGGCAACCTCAAGAAACGCAGAAAGCCGCAGTTCGAAATGGGTCACACTCTAGGCATGAGCCGTAGAGTGTAACCTGCCAGCAGGGCAGGCCTTCACGTCAAGGACATCGGTTTCCATGACCAAGAAAAAACGAGAGCCTCACTTCGTGCCTTTCAATTTCGGCGCCCTCGAGGGCGACCTGTCCCTTCTGGAGAAGTCACGTATTGTGATACTTCCGGTTCCGTACGACTCCACTTCCACCTATTTGTCCGGAAGCAGGGAGGGGCCCCAGGCAATCATCTCGGCGTCAAGAAGCATGGAGCTTTTCGACGAAGAACTTGGCTTTTCGCCATGCTCCGTCGGTATCCACACGCTTTCTTTTCTGGATCCTGTGACTTCGAGCCCAGAAGAAATGCTGAGCGACGTCGCGGACACGGTCAGCCAATACGTCAAGCTGGGCAAGTTCGTGATTCTGCTGGGGGGTGACCACATATTATCGGTGGGCGGAGTCAGGGCGCTCAAGAAGAAATGGAAATCCATGGGGGTCGTTCAATTCGACGCGCACGCAGACTTACGCTACTCGTACCAGGGAACCAAGCTGAGCCACGCCTGCACCGGAAGACGATTAGCAGAAATGTGTCCTCTGCTTCAGGTTGGTATAAGGTCTATGTCTGAGGAAGAGGATGACTTCTTGAAATCTTCGAGAAAATCCTCGCCAGTATTCTCGCTGCGGCCTTCACGCGTCCGTGAATTCTCCCGATGCCTCGACAAACTCCCGCACGAAGTCTACGTTACGGTGGACGTTGACGTGTTCGATCCTTCTATCGTGCCCTCTGCCGGGACGCCCGAACCAGGCGGATTGTCATGGGAGCAGGTCGTAAGCCTCATGGGAACGCTTGCTCGCAGGAAGAACGTTGTTGGCTTTGACGTGACTGAGCTCAGGCCGATACCTGGTCTTGTGTCGCCCGACTTTCTGGCGGCGAAACTCATTTACAGACTCATCGGTCTCTTTGTGCGGTCTTGAAACCCGCAGTCTTCTCCTGAAGACAAAGGGAAAGGCGGCCACTCGTGCCCCAACTACCCAGAGTTTTTCTCAAGAAGAACGAGGACAGAAGACAGAGGATAGGCCATCCCTGGATTTTCAGTAACGAGATCGAGAAATCCGAGGGAACTATCGAAGACGGCGGCCTCGTCGACGTCTACAGCCACGGTCGCACTTTTTTGGGCAGGGGACACATCAACAGGCAGTCCCTGATCTCGATCAGAATTCTCACCCGCGAACCCGAAGAAATCGACAAGGCGTTCTTCCGCGAGCGCATGAGACGGGCAATCGAGTACAGGCAGACCTTTGCGGCAGGGCGAGACGCGTTGCGACTCGTCTTCAGTGAAGGCGACTTCCTGCCAGGCCTTGTCGTGGACAGTTACCTGGATTGCGTAGCGATGCAGATAACTACTCTGGGGATGGAAAGGCAGACGGAAATCCTGCTTGACGTGATCGAGGAGTTGCTGAACCCCGCTGCCATCGTCCTGCGAAATGACACGTCGGCGCGCATACAAGAAGGACTTCCTCAAGAAAAAACGGTGGCCAGAGGTTCCTGCAGCGCCCCTCTTCTCCTCAAGGACATGTCTCTTCTAACAATCGTGGACTTGCTCAACAGCCAGAAGACCGGTCTCTACCTTGATCAGAGTGAGAATCGTTCGGTCCTCGAAGACGTCGTTCTTGGCAAGAGAGTGATGGACTGTTTTTGCTACGGTGGAGCCTGGGGCGTAGACGCAGCAAGATTGGGCGCCGTCGAAAGCGTACTTGTTGACGCCTCACCGCGCGCCCTTGAGATGGCCAAGCAGTGCGCGTTCTTGAACGGCGTGCCGGAGAGGTGTTCCTTTGTTCAGGAGAACTGTTTCTCCTATCTTCGCAAGCTTCATTTTGCAGGAGAGAGATTCGACGTAGTGGTTCTTGATCCTCCCGGACTTGTGAAGAGCAGAGGGAAACTCAGGGCGGGAGTCGAGCTTTACGAAAGGCTGAACACGGCCGCCATGAAGCTAGTGAATCCCGGGGGAGTGCTTGTTACTTGCTCGTGTTCGCACAACGTTGACAGAGAGATGTTTCTCAGCCTTCTGGCCAGGGCCGCGAGCCAGGCGAGAAGGGAAGTGCAGATCGTTGAGATACGCTCGCAATCGAAGGACCACCCGATGCAACTGCCCGGTCGCGTGAGCGAATACCTCAAGTGTGTCACGTTAAAGGTGTGGTAACGGGTGACGGCGGCGGTCGACATCACCTATTTCTGTTGACTTTTCCAGTTCCAGCCTCTAGTTTGTCACCGGCACTGCATCGCTTGGTCTGACATCTGCATTGCGTCGTCCGGCTAAGCAAGATCGTCCGAAAGCCAGACCACGGAAGTGGCCACGAGGAAAGTGGAGCACGAAGAGAGTCGGCGTAAGGAGTTGGTCATGAAGTCATCCACTCTAGTTTCCGGAAGAAATGTGAGCCCCAAGAGATTTACCTTTTTCCTTGCGTGCGTCTTTCTAGCCTGCCTTGCGTTCTCGCTGCATCCCTTTGCCGGGACCGCGAGAGCCAATCTGCAAGGCACGGATGGCCTGGCGCGGCTTTCCTCGCCTGAGATCTTGCCCCAAGGTGGTTGGTCGGTAGGGCTTTTCGGGAACTATTATCGCAGGATGTCTCCGACCGCTCACTCTGTGACGGAGCACTTCGCCGTGGGCGACCTGAGCCTAAGATATGGACTCGCCGAGGTGCTCGAAGCTTTCGCGGTGCTGCCAGGAAACGGCACGCTGTGGCAGTACAAGGAGCTTCCCGATAGGGACGAACAGAGTGTGAATCATGGCGGGGTGGGTGACGCCAGATTGGGTCTCAAGATGAAGCTGCCTCTCGAGAGTGACGTATTCTCGCTCGGCTTTGAAGCTGGAGCGTCTCTGCCGACAGGGAATGACATGGTGCTGTGGTTGCCGGGCAACGCCACTGGCGAAAAACTGTTCACCAGCGGTTCTACGAATCTGTTCGCCCGCCTGTGCGCAAGCGTCGACCTGAGCCAGGTGAGGGCGCTGTCTCCCTTGAAACTGATTGCGAACGCCGGCTACCAGATCAACGGCGAAGAGGGAGGCGCACGCTTTCCATCATATCTTTTCTCGATTCCAGGAAGCCTCGATAACAACGACGTAGTCTCGGGCGGGTTGGCCCTCGTGTTTCCGTCTTCTCGTGTGACCCTGTTCACGGAGTTGTACACGGAGCAATTCGTTCAAGGTTCCGGCGTGGCGGGAAGAAAAGAGAGTCCCGTCTTCTTGACTCCCGGTGCGAAGGTGAAACTTCCGTTTGATCTAGTTGCCACTGCAGCCGTTGACATACGGCTCTCAGTGGACGACCGCAATACCGTGTTCAATCCCGACGAGGCTTTCCCGGAGTGGGGAATTACCCTGGGTCTTGACTTCACACCCGCGGTCTTCGGAAACGATGCTGACGGGGACGGAATCCCCGACGCCCAAGATCTCTGCCCGACGGAAAGAGAAGACTTCGACGGATTCCAGGACGAAGATGGTTGTCCTGACCCCGACAATGACAATGATGGAGTGCCTGACCTGGTCGATAAGTGTCCCAATCAGCCTGAAGACCTGGACGGCTTCCAAGACTCCGACGGTTGTCCTGACTTCGACAACGACCGTGACGGCATTGTAGATTCGCTGGACAGGTGCCCGGATCAGCCTGGGTCAACGGCTAACGGCGGCTGTCCGGATTCGATCGGTGAGGTGAAGCCGGAACAGCCCGTGCAACCGGCGGAAATGAAGCCGGCGCCGGCGAAAGAAGTCGATTCCGATAATGACGGCGTGCCGGATTCGAGGGACAAGTGCCCAACGCTCGCCGAAGACAGAGATGGGTTCCAGGATGATGACGGCTGTCCCGACATCGACAATGACGCTGATGGAATCATAGACGCGGACGACAAGTGCCCCAACCAGCCCGGTCCGGAGAGTAACGGCGGCTGTCCCAAATAGCGACTACAGGTGAGTCGCTGCGATCCGGCGGGTGCGGTGCGTGGATGAAGCGGCGAGTGAGATTGAGGGAGCGCTGGCGCGACAGGCCGGACGTTGTGAGAGACCGCGTCGGAGATCGCGCCGAGCGCGTCGTTCTGAACCCTAGCTTTTCTCGTTTTCCTTGGCCAAGTTCCAGAGCGCGTCCATTTCCTCGAGCGTGGAGTCGGTGGGACTCTTTCCTCTCTCTCGGAGTGCGCGTTCGATGGAGGCGAATCTCCTCCGGAACTTCTCCATGGTCCCCCTGAGACATATCTCCGGATTGACTCCGGTTTTTCTCGCCACATTCACGATGGAAAATAACAGGTCTCCGATTTCACTCTTTACCTCTTCTTCGCGTCCCTTGGAGAGAGCTTCCTCGAGCTCTTTGAGTTCTTCCCTTATCTTGGCGACCACCTCGTTCGTGGTAGGCCAATCAAATCCGACGGCGGCCGCCTTCTCCTGAAGCCGAAAAGAGGCCACGAGAGGAGAGAGAGTCGGAGAACCCCCTTCGAGCAAGGACGTCTGCTCCGGCTCTTCTCGGAGTTTTATTTCTTCCCACTGCTTGAGCACTTCCTCGCGTTCCTTGAGATTTTCTCTTGCGAAGACGTGCGGGTGCCGCCTCTTCATCTTCTCGTCGGTGCTCTTGACGACGTCGGCGAGGGTGAAGAGCCCCTGCTCCTGGGCAATCTCTATACAGAAGATGAGAAGGAAGATCACGTCGCCGAGCTCTTCTTTCACTTTGTCGTTCTCTTCGGCCGCGATGGCGTCGATCAGCTCGTGCGTCTCCTCGAGAACGTACGGGGTCAACGACGTTATCGTCTGACTCCTGTCCCAGGGGCAACCGTCCTTTCCGCGCAACCGCCTGGAGAGAGAAAAAAGACTGTCGAGAGTGAGGCCGGCGCTTTTCCGTTTGTCGATCTTACTGGTGCTAGGTCTCCGTCTGACCATTTCTTCCTCTTATTGAGTTTCTTCCAGCATCATCTCTTTCAGATACTTGAGAGGTGGAGAGCCGAAGCTCAAGAGCTTCTCGTTGAATTCCCTCTGGCTGTAGTTCTCACCCATCTTCTTTCTGTAGAGTCTCTCTATGTCACGGATTCCGTCGACCCCCACGAAGTACGTGGTGAGCTGGGTCGATGTGAGAGAAGCGCGCACGATCTTTCCGTTGGCCTCTCTCTCCTCTTGAAAACCGCCGTGAATCATGAGATCAATGGCTTCCTTCTCGGTCATGGCGCCGGTGTGAAGCTCCGGATCGATGATGGCGTTGATGATCACCCTCAAGAGCCACTTGAGCTCCGAAAGCTGAAGTTTGGGGTCACCAGCTCCGTAGCCTGCGTCGAGCATCATCTGCTCGGAGTAGACGGCCCAGCCCTCCACAAATGCACCGTTCTCAAGCATCGCTCTCACTAGAGAGGGGAAGCGATTGGCGTACCAGCCCTGGACGTAGTGCCCCGGAAGCGCTTCGTGCATGCAGAATATCATCTCGAGGTAGTCATTGTATTCCCTCAAGAACGACTCTTTCTCTTCCTTTGTCCACTCTTCATGGACAGGAGCCACGTAGAAGAATGCCTTCTGGTTTGCGTCAAACGGTCCCGGAGACTCGAGCCCTCCGTCCGCCACGCCTCTCTCGAATTCCGGCGTCCACTCCACGTCCAGCTTCTGGTTCGCAGGCAACGCAATGATGTCCTTCTTGCGAATGAAACTCTCGAGTTGAGCGCAGTATTGCTTGCATTGATCGAGCAGCCCGTCTGCCTCTGCGTGGTCTTTCGCAAGTTCAGAAAAAACTTCCCTGGCGATCTCCTCGTCAGCCGCAACTCCCTGGCCGTGAACATGATTTTTCAGACGCCCTTCGCGCACCATGTCGTCGTGGATCTTGCGCGAGAGCTGTATGGCCTCCTTCCTCACCTCTTCGTATCTCTTTCGAGCCTTTGCCACCAGCTCGTCGGTGGTGACATCTCCTCCCAGAGCGTAGCGCAGTTTTTTCGCGTAGAGCTCCTTGCCGAGACGATAATCTGCCGTCGAACGAGGAAGGAGATCCTTCTCGAGATAAGTTCCGAAGGATTCGAGCGCTTCCGTTGCGACGTCGGACGCGACTCTGACTGACTCTTCCAGAGCCGGTGCGAGCGAAGCCGTGCGTCTCACGTCTTCTTCTATGTAGGATATGAGCCCTTCGTTTTGCCTCGCGGCCGTCTCGGTGGCTACCCGCGAAGATGACTTGATGTTCGCCTTTGCTTCCTCAAGAAGACGAGGGAACTTGTCCAAGCGCGAGATTACCGCTCTAAGTCTGACGTCCAGTGGCGCGAAGTCTCTGCTCAAGAGAGAGCGGATGGCGCCGCCCGCGATGTCGGTGTAGGCGAGCGGAGACTTCTCCCACTCTTTGAGCTCCCTCATCGAGAAAAGTTCGTACTCGAGGTGATCCTTCAGAATTACGTAGTCGTAGCGATGCGTGGCACTCAGCTCCGAGGGATCGAAGGACAAGAGTTTCTTCAGGAATTCGGCCGTTGCCTTTTCTTCCTTCTTGATGGCCACCGGACTAACGTCGTCAAGCTCTCCGTCGAAGTCGTGTACGCCGATGTAAGTGGCGTGCACAGGGTGGTTCTCACAGTCCCACGCGAAGTAGTCCTTGGCAAGCGTCACAAAATAGCTGTCGGCCTTCGTCACCGTGGCGGCCGTAGGAAAGGCGAGAATAGCTTCAGGGGCCGTGGAAGAGGCGACGATGGCCTCTGGGACCGCCCGAGAGGAGATGGCGATTTCAGAAGCTGTGGGGACGGAGCTGACAGCCCCTTGAGCGCTGAGGCTCGGGACGATGGATGGACTAATGGCTGCGAATAGACTCACTGCGAGCAGACCCAGCGTGAGCAGAGCCGGCGCCGGCAGACCCGCAGTCCGAAGGTTTAGTGCGAAGTCGCGAGCGAGTGGCCTTCGCGCGACAAGCCTCTTACGAGCGTAAAGATGGTGCGGAATCAGGCGGACACTCTTCCGAATCATCGGGACCTCCTTACAACATTTCACAGTGACCTTTCGTGTAGATCGTTACTCGCCGGGAGAGCTTAGCATATCCGAATCCGGGGTTCAAAGAGATGCAGCACAAACAGTAGAAACAGTGGAAACAGAGCGACGTCGGGCGCGCTCAGCTTCGGAGCAGACGCAGGCTCGGATCGTCGCTAATTACTGGAGTACCACTATCTTCTTAGCGCCACTGTATCCAGGAGCGTTAAGCTGATAGAAGAACACACCACTAGCTACCTTCTCTCCACGATCCGTCGTACCATCCCAAATCACCGAATGACGACCAGTCGCCTCTGCCTTCTCTACCAGCGTCCTGATCACCCTACCACTAACGTCAAACACCTTCAGACTCACCTTGCCAGGTGCGCCTACGGTGTACCATATCGTCGCAGTCGGGTTCATCGGGTTAGGATACGCTTGCGCCAACGACGTCCTCACGGCCGGCGGTGTCCCACTGATAGGATCGACGTCAACGAGTGACGGATCGCACCAGCTCGACGCCGAATAGTTTGCCCACCCAAGTACAGTAGCAAACCAGCCGGTCATGACGTTGTCGTTACCGCAGAGCGGGTAGCCGAGAGAGCCGTCGGTCCTGATCACGCAGTTGTCGTATCCCTCTGTCAACGTCTGGTAGGATGGACCACCAACCACGCTAACAGCGTTGCTGACGACCGCGTATCTGATCGTCGCCTGCGAATCGTACTTCCTTTCAGTCTTCGCATTGGGTGCAGAGCCAGAAAGTCCGATCACGTTGAACGTGCTCAAACACCCGTTCGTACGAGCCACAAACAACGTCGTGTCTGGTAACGCACCGCCCGCTACGCCTCTCACAGGCAAGCAGTAGGTGTAGTCACTCGTTTTCGACGCGTAGTTGCTGTACAAGCTCGTAGCACCCAGGATGTTGTTGAGGAACGGTCTACCCCAAGTGGAGTTGTTATAGAGATTCCTCGCAACACAGTCACCACTCATCCAGAAGAACCTGGGCGTGTCAATGTTCGAGTATGTAACCAACCAGCTGTTGATCAGGTTAACGTCCTGCTGATACATACTGTAGTTGAGCTGCGTACCGGCGTTCAACATGCAGTGCGTGTAGGCAAGCATCTGGTTAAGCGTGGCACCAGGACCCCAGTTGTACTTGTCGGTCCCTGGTCCACCAACCTGACCTGCGTTAGCTGCCCAACGACCGATACCGTTCCTCAAATCACTCGTCGGACCCAACTTGCTGAACGTGTCGTAGTAGAAACCGTTAGCCGTCAGATGCTGACCGATCCTGTCAGAGTTCCTCAAACCCGCGTTACCTCTCCGACCAAAATGATCTGCAACTATCAAGCACGGCCACTGCACGCCACCTTCACCGTCGTCCCTGTACATCGGCAGAATCTCGAACTCCTCGGCAACTCCACCCGCCGTGTCAGGAAGCAAGAACCAGTCGCCAGAACCCGTGTAACGAGCCTTGAGGAAGAACTCAATCCTCGTACCAGGTACAAACAAATTGTTCGGAAGTATCTCCGTACCTTCCGCCAACCCGTTAGCTATCCTGACAGGATCTGCCTCGTGGAACGCCGTCATCCAGGTCTTCGCCACCGTGGTAGTCGTTGTGGGAGAAGCAGTCACCCTTGCCGTGTCCATCCTGGCAGACTGCCATGCACCCGCAGTCGCTGTCGGAAACCACGTAGTGAAGAACGCATGGGTAACAGGCTGCTGTGGCCCTACTGCCGCCATACGGAAGGTAAGCCAAACCTCCATGTTATCCGCACCACCATGGCACACCATCGTGTCCCCAAAGATCGGAGGGTTGAGGAGGTAGTCGCCCAAGTAACCCGCCACCCTGGTATCGGCCGTGCTCGCCGGGTTGAGCGTTCCGTCCTCAGCAAACTGATCCTGGAAATAATCCAGCTCTCTCATGCTGATGTACGGAGCTACATCCGACCCGTACAAACCAAACGACACGTTGTCAAAGTACGGCGTTACGTTGCACGTGTACGAACACACAGGCTCATCCATCGCTTCCTCGCAGTAGTTGACCACACCGTAAGCAATCTGCGCCTTCTCGGCACTCGGCGGTATCAACGTCGATAGGTCGAAGGTCACCGCACGACATGTCGCGGTCTCTCCCGTGTAGTACACGTAACCGTCGCTCAACCACCTGCTCCAACCGCCAGACTCGCACGCAGGCGCATACCTGGTCTCGAAGACGAAGAAGATGTACATGGCGAGCGGCGAGTACCCAAACCTCTCGCACGTCATCAACTTGCCGGCCAACCCGGGATGATCAGAAAAATCAATCACCGGCGAATACGCAAAGTTGTTCTGATACAGCGGATGTGGGTAGGTAAGGTGGTTCTCATCGTAGAACACCAACACACTGTCCGCAATCCCACACCACTCAGAACCAATCCATGCATAGCAAACATCCTGGTTCGGCAAAATGGGCAGATCGTTGATGTGCTTCACGTGAGCATAGTCACCGTAACCTGCATAGTAATGCGCCCAGCCAGACGGCAACCCTCCGTCTGCAACTACCTCAAAGTTCTCACTGTCAACTGCCGAATTGATGGTAAGCGCGTAGTCGTCAATCTCCAGACCACCGCATGTCGTCGGGTTGTACCCGTCCTGGTCAGAGTACCCACCGTCAGAATCAAAGTTGAACGCGATGCGGAAATCTACTGGCGGAGTCAACGACGCCAGGTGCAAATCAACGTCTATGCTCTCACTGCCGCTTACCACATCGTCGTACGTAGCCATCGTGTCGTAGTCCACCCACTCACTGGCGCCAGTGTCGTAGATCTGCAAGATGCAGTAACCATAGTCAAACCCAGCCTCACTCTCGTTGTGGTAGTCGTAGGCGAGAGTGATATTGTCGCCGGAAGCGTAGGTGTAACTACCCGTCACAACGGTTTGATACATGTTGTTGCCGTAGCCAGTGCCAGTATGGTTAACGTAGCAGAGATCGTAAGCCTGTTGGCTCGTCACGCCACAGAAGAGAGACTTGTGACCAGAACGCACGCACGTCCCGATGTTGAGATAGGGATTGCTGCTCGTGTCACTCACCACGTGCATGTAGTCCTCTGCTTGATCCGTTAGGTCGACGCCCCTCCAGCCGTCCATATTGAGACCGCTGTGCGGAGTGCCGTTAAAGCCGCCAGGGCTCCACGTCCACATCTTCCGGTTCGCCCAACCGGGAGCGGCAGGCGCGGCAGCGAAAGTGTCGCCACCCGCTATGACCGTTCCACCGTAGTAGAACGTGTCCGTGCCCGCCATTGCCGCATTCAGGCCGAATACGTGACCCATCGGGACTACGCCGACTGCCTCATCAATGACGGGGACTTTTCTCTCGATCTCCTTGGCTCCGGCAACGGCCGCCGTCGCCAGAATGGCAACCACCAGAACAAGCGAAACTACGACGAGCTTCTTCATGGAGATACCTCTCGTATCTGATAGGAAGATCGCAGTGTTGCAGGTCCCGACCCTGTTACCAGGAAAGGAAAGAGCAACGGGGGAAAGACTTTTCTAAGCAACTAGGTGCCAAAACACAAGAGCCCCATCGGAAGACGATGAGGCTCAGATTGTTCTATTAGCAGAGGATGCGATGGAGACGCGTGAGACATTCTCATCTCCGGCATTATGTCACTCACTGAGTTATGCTGGTAAACTGCATTATGCCAGTCCAATCGGCATTATATCACACAATGCCGTTAGCGTCCAGCATGAATAGTGAAGTGGGAGGCCGGTTGCGTCTTTCGCGAGTCGCCTGCTTGCGCTCTCAGCCGCCTTGTGGTATAACTCAGGGGCAAGTAAGTCGCTGCCGAACCAAGGAACACACGAGGTGGGGCCGCCGTACCGACGAGCAAACGGCGCGGTGCCGGACCAACTGTTGCTGCAACGGGTAACGGGAGCAACGCATGAAATTCCCAGCCTGGGTTGAAATAGACCTCGATTGTCTTGCCGGGAACATCACTCTCCTGAAGGGGATGACCGGCCCGGGCACGAAGATATGCCTGGTCGTGAAGGCCGACGCCTACGGTCACGGTTCGGTAGAGGTGTCTCGAGCCGCACTTGAAGCAGGCGTAGACGTGCTGGGCGTTGCGACGCTCCACGAAGCGATCGAGTTGCGTAAGGCCAGAGTATCGGCTCCCGTGCTCATCCTGAGCCCTTCACTTTCTTCGGAGATCGAAGAGATCATCACCTACGGACTGCGCCCTTCGATTTCGAGTCTCGATTTCGCGCGAAAGCTCTCGCAAGCGAGCCAGAAGCGGTCGAAGACCACCCCCTTTCATGTGGAAGTCGACACTGGCATGGGAAGGACTGGATTCGATTACGATTCGGCGTACGAGAATTTGAAAGCCGTCGCCTCCTTGCCCAACGTTGTGATGGAGGGAATCTACACGCATTTTCCCGACGCGGAGAACCAAGACTTAAGCTTCGCGCGGGGACAACTCGAGAGATTTGAGATTCTCCTTTCTCGTCTCAAAGAAGACGGAATCACATTCGAGATCGTTCATGCCGCAAACAGCGCGGGCATCCTCAACGTGCCTCAATCCCTTTTCAACATGGTGAGGCCGGGTCTCATGGTCTACGGGTTGCGCCCGGCCGGCGAAGGAGCTTCTACATGTGAAGTCAGGCCCGTGATGAGCTTCAAGAGCTGCATCGTGCAGCTGCGGCGCGTGAGCAGCGGGAGCTACATCAGTTACGGCAGAACCTACCGCGTGCCGAAAGACTCGTTGATCGGAGTCGTGCCCGTCGGCTACGGACACGGATATAGTTGGAGCTTGTCAAACGCCGGGCAGATGCTTGTTCGGGGTAAGCGTGCTCCGGTCGTCGGAAGGGTGACGATGGACCTCACTATGCTTGACGTGAGCGACGTGCCTGACGTGAAAGAAGGGGATGAAGTAGTTCTCTTCGGGAGGCAGGGCGCCGAGGAGATTACCGCCGACGAAGTCGCTCTCAAAGCGGGGACCGTCAGTTATGAGATACTGTGCTCGATAGGAAAGAGAGTCGTAAGGACGTTCATTCGTAACAAACGACCGGCCAAGGTGATTACACTCGTAGGCGAACGGAAGGAGGTTGGGCCAACCGAGGGCGGTGAGTACTGTCAACCTGCAGTGCATTACATCTCTGTCCCGGCCATGTCTGAAGAAAGAGGGTGAGATGAGTGCGGAGAGAAGAAGCCTTTAATGTGGGAGACAGGGTGAGCCACAAAGTCTTCGGCCAGGGCTTGGTGCTTGAGACGTCGGGCCAAGGAGACAGCCAGAGAGTCGTGGTATCGTTCTCGTCCGACAGATCTCAGAGAAAGCTCCTGCTGAAGTACGCGAGTCTCACAAGAGTGGAAAGAACCGAGAAGAACACAGGGCCTTCTTGACGATTTCCATTCGACTTCCCTCGTTACATCCAATGCGTATCATCGTAATAGTACTTGACGGAGTCGGTATAGGGGAGCTTCCGGATGCCGCGCTTTATGGCGACGCCGGCAGCGACACGCTGGGGAACACCTGCCAGGCGATGGGTGGGCTTTCTCTGCCCAATCTGGAGAGGCTCGGCCTGGGTCACCTCGGGAATTTCAAAGGCGTGAGTGCCATTACGAATCCGGAGGCGTCCTACGGGAAACTGGAAGAGAGGTCTCCCGGCAAGGACAGCACTTCGGGCCACTGGGAGCTCATGGGTGTCATTCTGGAAAGACCCTTTCCGACCTATCCAAACGGTTTTCCCGAGAGCGTCGTTCGAGAGTTCGAGACCAGAATTGGACGGCGCGTGATCGGAAACATGCCTTACTCCGGCACCGAGATTATCAAGTTGCTCGGGGACGAACACGTGAAGACGGGTTGTCCCATTCTCTACACGTCCGCGGACAGTGTCTTTCAGCTCGCCGCTCATGAAGACGTGATTCCAGTCAAGCAGCTCTACGACTACTGCATCGTGGCCAGGGACTTTCTGATCGGCGAACACGGCGTCGCGAGAGTGATTGCGAGGCCGTTCTCGGGGAAGAGCGGCAGCTATCAGAGGACCACGAGAAGAAAGGATTTCTCAATTCCACCGACGGGCGATACAATTCTAGACATTCTCGAGACTAAAGGTGTTGAGGTTCTGGCCGTCGGCAAGGTGGCCGACCTTTTCGCCGGACGCGGTTTCACGCGCGAGATCAGAGCCAAGTCAAACACCGAAGGGATGGGGGCTCTTACGGCTGGCCTCGGCGATTCTGAGGAGAGATTTGTGCTGGCCAATCTTGGGGATTTTGATACCCTGTGGGGACATCGAAACGACGTGAAGGCATTCGCGCAGGGTCTGGTGGAATTCGACTGCTGGCTCGGAGGTTTCTTGAGCGAGCTCTCATTTGATGATGTATTGTTTATCACGGGTGACCACGGATGTGATCCAACGACTCCCAGCACTGATCATTCACGCGAGTACGTCCCGGTTCTGGTCTACGGTCGGAGACTGTGGAAGGGAGTGAATCTCGGCACGAGAACCAGCTTCGCAGATCTGGGAGCCACCGTTGCGGATCTGATGGGTATAGACGGAACCGGGAAGGGAACTAGCTTTGCAAAGGAGATTGGATTTGGCAGCAAAGACTGATCTATTTCGAATCGCAAGGAAGGCCATGAAGAACAGCAGGGCTCCCTTTTCGAAGCTCAAGGTTGGCGTGGCGTTGAGAGCTGCAAGCGGGAAAATCTATGCAGGGTCAAATATCGAGACGGCTTCGTTGGGTCTGACCATTTGCGCGGAGAGAGTGGCGCTTTTCTCGGCCATCGCGCACGGGGAGAGAAAATTCAAGGAAATCGCCATTGTTTCTTCGGCCGCCGAGCCCATTTCACCTTGCGGGGCGTGCAGACAAGTGATGTGGGAGTTGTGCGGCGACATGGGGGTGTCAATACATAATCTCAAAGGTGCGAAGAAGGAATTCAAACTCTCTGAACTCCTTCCGTTTCCGTTCGAGAAATTCTAGCCGGCGAGTAAGTTCGACCGCCCGCGTACGCGTCCGAGCCCGGTTTTCTTGTGGACGTGCGAGGCGCGCGTAGGTTTTTGGGTAGTAATCGTTGAGAGGTAATTATGCATAACGAGGAGCTTGTAGAGAGAATAGCGAGAGAGGTGCTACGGAGGCTCGATGTAGGCCAGTCGGTTCGACCGGAGACCGACGAAGTCTGCTACAGATGTATCGGCTGCGGTCAGTGCGTCACGCGCAGGCCCGGTGCCGTGGCGGCGCTCCTCGACGCGGGAGCTTCCAGGGTTTCCTCTACGATTGGCGTCACTCCCAGAGATGCGGCGGTAGCCTCTCTCATAGATCACACGCTCCTAAAACCTGACGCCACCACGGACGACATAGCGAAATTGTGCGACGAGGCCATCAAGCATGGCTTCGCGGCCGTATGCGTTCAGCCGTGGCACGTGCGCCTTGTTGCAGAGAGACTGGACAGGGCCGGCGCGAGAGTGAAGGCCTGCTCGGTGGCAGGTTTTCCTCACGGTGCCAATCGCAGCGACGTGAAGGCGTTTGAAGCAAAGCGAGCCGTCGGTGACGGGGCGAGGGAAGTGGACATGGTGATAAACGTGGGCGCACTGAGATCCGGAGACTACCGCTACGTGGAGAATGATGTGAGGGGCGTCGTGGAAGCGTGCGGGAGGGGTGTGGTCACGAAAGTCATCCTGGAGACGGGGTATCTCAACGATGAAGAGAAGATAAAGGCGTGCGCTCTGACCAAGGCCGCGGGCGCGAGCTTCGTGAAGACTTCGACGGGCTTTGGACCCAGGGGCGCGAGCGTTGAGGACATACGGCTGATGAGGAAGGTCGTCGGCGAGGAGATGGGAGTGAAGGCCGCGGGCGGTATCAAGACGGCAGAGGATTTGAAGAAAATGGTGGAGGCCGGAGCGACCCGCATAGGCACGAGCGCGAGCATAAAGATAATAGGATCTGCGTGACGGTCTGATACGCTTTTGGAGAGGATTTGATGAACGCTTGCCAGATAATTGCCAAGAAGAGAGACGGGAAACCCATTACGGAAGAGGAAATCCAGTTTTTCATCAAGGGTTTTGCGGAAGGGGCCGTTGCCGACTACCAGATGTCGGCGTTCCTGATGGCGGTGTTTTTCAGGGGCATGGGCTTGGAGGAGACCGTGAGCCTTACGCGGGCCATGATAAACTCCGGCAAGGTACTGGACCTCGGGGGCATAGAAGGGAAGAAGGTCGACAAGCACAGCACCGGCGGGGTGGGAGACAAGGTCTCGCTCGTGCTTGCGCCTCTTGTTGCCTCGGCGGGCGTAAAGGTGCCGATGGTGTCGGGAAGGACTCTCGGTCACACCGGCGGCACTCTGGATAAACTTGAGTCCATTCCTGGGCTCAAGACCCTCCTCACATCAAAGGAATTTGTTGAGATCGTGGGCAGCGTTGGGTTTGCCATAGCCGCCCAGAGTGACGAGTTCGTGCCCGCAGACCAGGGAATGTACGCCCTTCGAGGAGTGACCGGCACGGTAGAATCCGTTCCCCTCATCGTCAGCAGTATCCTCAGCAAGAAGTTCGCCGCAGGAATAGACGCGATCGTTTTTGACGTAAAATGTGGCGGCGGCGCTTTCATGCTGGACATCTCCGAGGCCGAGAAACTCGCACGAGAGCTTGTTCGTGTCACCGCATTGCTTGGTAAGACGGGCAGGGCCCTTATCACAAATATGGATGAACCTCTCGGGTGCGCCGTCGGAAATGCCCTGGAAGTCAAGGAAGCCCTTGAGTGCTTGCGGGGTGAAGGGCCCAGTGACCTCCGTGAACTCACGATTGAGCTGGCAATTGAAATGCTCCTTCTCGCCGGTGCCGAGAGTGACCGCGGAGACGCTAGAAATCGTCTGGAGAGATTACTTGATTCAGGCAAGGCCCTCGAGAAATTCCGGCAATTCGTCGAGGCGCAGGGTGGAGAGGTCGGAGTGGTGGACGAGACGTCGCTTCTTCCTCGCGCGCCGCGGGTCGAGACGGTCGTCGCTGAGCGCGACGGCTTTGTGTCTAGCATAGACGCACGAGCCCTTGGCGAATTGTGCATCGACATGGGCGGTGGGCGACGCTTGCGCAATGACGAAGTGGACAAGTCGGTGGGGTTCTTGCTGAGAGCCAAGGTCGGGGACAAAGTCTCTGGTGGAAGCCCCCTGGCGGACGTTCACTTCAATCCTGCTCGCGGGAACGTCACGAGGAAGGTGGGCGAGGCCTTCAAGTTGAGTGAGCAGGCCGCGCAGAGACGAAAGCTAGTCTTGAGCAGATTGCCCTCCGCCGGCTAGCAATTCCGGCGAACAGCCATGACGCACCTTCACGCGCCCTCTTTCTTGGGTTTTCTCCTCATCAGTTCTTCCGAAAGATCCTTGCGTGATTGGCCTCCGGCGTGCATGTAGCAGAATTCCGTAGGCTCTTCCCCCTCGCGGAAGACCTCCGTGGTTTTCTTCGGGCAGGTGTCGAGTGCCAGCAGACCCGACTTTGCGCAGATTTCCACAAAGGTCACACCCTCGGGCACAGGGAAATCCGTGAACTTGTAGAGGCTGCTCGCGGCCAGCATGATGTCGGTCCATATCGGGAGAGCGACCCTGTTGCCTGTCATACCGGGGCCGAGGGGTTTCTTCTTGTCAAAACCCACCCAGACTCCCGCTACGATCTGAGGAGTGAAGCCAACGAACCAGGCGTCCGTGAAATCATCGGTCGTTCCGGTCTTTCCTGCCGCAGGTTCGAGGAAGCCCCTCAGCCTTGCGTCGTAGCCTGTTCCGTGGTTGATCACGCTCTCGAGCATGTTCGTCATTATGTAGCTGGTTTGAGCGCTCAGAGCCTCCTCGGTGCGAGCCCTGTTCTTCTCGAGCGCGTTTCCTTCTTTGTCCTCCACTCTGAGCACCATGATCGGTTCGGCTCTTATGCCCTGGTCCGCAAACACTGCAAAGGCCGAGGTGAGCTCGATCAGCGAGACCTCCGAAGTTCCCAGCGCAATCGTAAGATCATTTGCTATGGGTGAACGCACCCCCATTCTTCTTGCATACGAAGCCACCGTCGTCGGCCCCAGACTCCTCAGAAGCTTGATCGCCGGGATGTTTATCGACTGCTGAAGCGCGTACCTCAGCGTTACGGGTCCCCTGAATGTGGCGTCGTAGTTCTGAGGCGTCCAGAACCTGCCTCCCGCTCCCAAGAAATTCACGGGTTCGTCTTCAATCAAGTCCGTCGGCTTGAATTGGTTGTCAATGGCGGCGGTATAGATGAAAGGCTTGAAGGCAGAGCCGGGCTGGCGCTTGGCTTGAATGGCGCGATTAAAGGGACTGTCCCTGAAATCCCTGCCCCCGATCAGCGCTCTGACATAGCCATTGCGAGGATCGATCATCACGACCGCGCCCTGGACGTAGGAAGTAAAATCACTTTGTCTGGCCCTGGTCTGCTCTTCCGACGTCAGCTCGCAGCGCTGCACTTTGTATTGCATCGTCTTCTCGAGCTCACACAAGTCCTTCTCGAAAACCATTTCAGCGGCTCTCTGCAGATTCAGATCAAGCGTCGTGTAGACCTTGAGGCCGCCCTCGTAGATCTGGTTGGTTCCGTATCTCTCGTCCAGATACTGTCTTACGGCCTCGATGAAGTAAGGCGCCTGATTTGCGCTCATCCTGCCCGGAGTCACCCCGAGCGGGGCGTCCGCGGCAGAACTGTATTCTTCTTTGGTGATAATGCCTTCGTCCCTCATCACACTCAGGACAAGGTTCCTCCGTCTCAGAGCCACTTCTGGGTGACGTCTCGGAGAATACTCCCTCGGATTTCTTGGCAGGCCGGCAAGCAGAGCGCACTCCGGAAGGTCGAGCTCCTCTATGTTCTTGCCGAAGAATATGCGCGAAGCAGCCTGCACCCCGTATGCGCCGTCGCCGAAGTAGATCTGGTTAAAGTACATCTGCAGAATCTCGTCCTTCGAATACATCCTTTCTATTCTGAGGGCGAGTATTGCCTCCTTGATCTTTCTACTCATGGTTCTTTCGCGAGTGAGGAAGAGGTTTCTGGCGAGCTGCATCGTTATGGTGCTTGCTCCCTCGCGGACCTTTCCCGCGAAGGTATTCTTGACGGCGGCACGTCCTATTCCAAAAATGTCAATGCCCCAGTGCCTGCGGAACTGTCTGTCTTCGACAACGATTATTCCGTTGACCAGATTGCCGGGAATTCTGTTGAGCGGCACGAGGGAACGGTTCTCCTTGAAGAACTCGTGGACGAGCTTTCCGCTTGCGTCGTATACTTCAGTCTTGACAGCGGGTTCAATGGTTTGTAGCTTTTGGGGCGAGGGAAGTCCCATGCTGGCCCAACGGAACGCACTGAAGAGGATGCCGGCCAGGAGAAAGAGGGACATCACCAGAAAGGAAACGGTGTACTTTGTGTAGACGCTTCTGGCGCGTGTTTCTTTCATCGAAAGATCTTCCCCCTGTGTGCGCTGGACCTTTTCTTTGCTCTCTGGCCTTATCGGGCAGGTTCTGCGGAACCGTCACGATCAAACAGACGTGCCTTTTGTTCACTTTAGTCCATTGTGATAGCCGAATCAAGGGGTAATGCGGCCAGGCGACCACGCGGAGCGTTGAACCGCAGAGTGATGGATACCTAGAGGGACGTTCAAATGAAGTGGCTTCCGGTTGATGAACAGCTAAGGATTATCAAGACGGGAACGGAGGAGATCATTCCCGAACGCGAGATGCTCACGAAACTCGAGAGAGCCGTCCGGGAGAATCGCCCTCTGCGGGTCAAACAAGGCTTCGATCCCACTGCTCCCGACGTTCACCTGGGGCATACGGTGGGCCTAAGAAAGTTGAAGCAATTCCAGGAATTGGGGCATCAAGTCGTCCTCATCGTCGGCGACTACACGGGCATGGTGGGGGACCCGAGCGGGCTCAGCGAGACCAGGCCGCAGCTCAGTCATGAAGATGTGATGAGAAACGCCAAGACTT
>JAPLKG010000005.1:130000-136022 GCA_026388185.1 Candidatus Eisenbacteria bacterium
CAAACCGACACAGGTAGGTAGGGAGAGTATCCTAAGGTGCTCGAGTGAGTCTTGCTTAAGGAACTCGGCAAAATGACCCCGTAACTTCGGAAGAAGGGGTGCCCTCAGGTACGTCGGCTACTTCGCGTAGCTGGCGGACGAGGGTCGCAGTGAAACGGCTCAGGCGACTGTTTACTAAAAACACAGGTCTCTGCTAAGTCGATGAGACGACGTATAGGGACTGACACCTGCCCGGTGCTGGAAGGTTAAAGGGCGAGGTTAGCTTTGAGCAATCAGAGCGAAGCTTCAAACTGAAGCCCCAGTAAACGGCGGCCGTAACTATAACGGTCCTAAGGTAGCGAAATTCCTTGTCGGGTAAGTTCCGACCTGCACGAATGGTGTAACGACTTGAGCGCTGTCTCAAGCAAGAGCTCGGCGAAATTGTAGCAGCGGTGAAGATGCCGCTTACCCGCGACTGGACAGAAAGACCCCGTGCACCTTTACTGTAGCCTGATATTGGGTTCTGGCCATGCATGTGTAGGATAGGTGGGAGGCTTTGAAGCGGAGGCGCTAGCTTCCGTGGAGCCAACCTTGAAATACCACTCTTGTATTGTTGGGATCCTAACCTGGAGCCGTGAAGCCGGCCCAGGAACAGTGTCAGGTGGGCAGTTTGACTGGGGCGGTCGCCTCCTAAATTGTAACGGAGGCGCCCAAAGGTTCCCTCAGCGCGGTTGGTAATCGCGCGGCGAGTGCAAAGGCATAAGGGAGCTTGACTGTGAGACTGACAAGTCGATCAGGTGCGAAAGCAGGGCTTAGTGATCCGGCGGTTCTGTGTGGAAGGGCCGTCGCTCAACGGATAAAAGGTACGCCGGGGATAACAGGCTGATCTCCCCCGAGAGTTCACATCGACGGGGGGGTTTGGCACCTCGATGTCGGCTCATCGCATCCTGGGGCTGGAGAAGGTCCCAAGGGTTCGGCTGTTCGCCGATTAAAGCGGTACGTGAGCTGGGTTTAGAACGTCGTGAGACAGTTCGGTCCCTATCCATCGCGGGCGGAGGATATTTGAGAGGGGCTGTCCCCAGTACGAGAGGACCGGGATGGACGAACCTCTAGTGTACCAGTTGTCGTGCCAACGGCATCGCTGGGTAGCTATGTTCGGTTGGGATAAGCGCTGAAAGCATATAGGCGCGAAGCTCGCCTCAAGATTAGATATCCCGTTGGGTAAAACCAACCTTAAGGCCCCTTGGAGATGACAAGGTTGATAGGCCGGTGGTGTAAGTGGGGCGACCCATTCAGCCTACCGGTACTAATTGGCCGTGAGGCTTGATCGGGCGGTTGGTATTTGCAGTTGGGTTTGGGATTTTGACAGGTGCGCCGCACCAGTCGAATCCTAACGGTTGCGCCGCGTTTCCATGCAGTGAAGATTTTGCCGCGTTCTGGGGCTGCGATTGCTACTGAGGATTTGTTGTGTCCTGCAAAAGAAGTGCTAGGTGCGTCGGGTTTGCTGGAACGCGGCTAAACTTACTCACATAGTGACATTTTCCCGGTGGCGATAGCGGAGGGGAAACACCCGTTCCCATTCCGAACACGGCAGTTAAGCCCTCCAGCGCCGATGGTACTGCCTTGGAGACGAGGTGGGAGAGTAGGACGCTGCCGGGTTTTTGTTTTTGCAGGCGCTCATGCGCTCAGACCGTCCTGGTGTCGATCAGCCTCCTGATGGGTTTGCTGAAGATTAGGAAGAGGAAACCGGTCCCTGCAGCGGTCACTGCTACTATGAGGAATAGTTTCGGCAGCGGTAGGGTCTCGAACCGTCCCGCGACCAGGCCCGCAATGAGATTACCCAGGGCGGCACCCATGAACCAAGTCCCCATCATCTGGCCGACGAGACGCTTGGGTGCGAGCTTGGTGACGCTGCTGAGCCCTACGGGGCTCAGACACAGCTCTCCGAGCGTATGCATGAAATAGGTGACCACCAACCACATGGGACTCACGCCCGGCCCGCTTCCAGAAACGTACAGCGATCCCCACGCCATTACCAGGAATCCGACGCCTAGGAGGACGAGGCCGGCGAAGAACTTGACAGGTATCGAGGGCTCACGCTTCTTGGAGGCCAGTGCGACCCAAAGCCAGCCGAAAACCGGCGCCAACACGATGATGAAGACCGGATTTACCGACTGGAGCCAACTCGCCGGCATCTCCCACCCGAGGAGGACGCGGTCCGTCAAACGCTCGGCGAAGAGATTCATCGAGGAGCCGGCCTGCTCGAAGCCTGACCAGAAGAGCGCCGCGCCGATGAACAGGAGGAATATGACGGCGACCCGTTTCTTCTCGGCAGTTTCCAGTTTTCCAAGGAATATGATCAGAGAGAAATAGAGGATGGCAAGAACGATGACAAAGTAGCCGAGTCCTTGAGCGAACCCTTGGATCGTGAACTTGAACACGCTCAGCCGCAGGATCGCCAGGAGCGCGATCACCCCGACCAGAGATCCGACCCCTATGGCCAGCTTGCGCTTGGCTGAGCTACTTCTCTCCTTGTCTTCGCGACTCATAACGCCGACGGTGTGGAAGTACTTGTAGCCCAACCTGTACTGGATGAGCCCGAGCACCATGCCGACGCCGGCAGCGCCGAACCCGTAATGCCAGTTGACGTTTTCACCGAGATATCCGCAGATGAGTGGACCGCACAGGGCACCGATATTGATGCCCATGTAGAAGATGGAGAAACCGGCGTCGCGCCGTGCGCCGCCCTCAGGATACAGGCCGCCGACAATCGCGCTCACATTCGGCTTCAATAACCCAGTGCCGATGATGATAAGGATGAGACCCTGATAGAACGTGTACGTCGTCGGAATCGCCATGCTGAAGTGACCGCAAGCAATGATGACCCCGCCCGCAAAAATGGCGTTCCGTTGTCCCGTCAGATTGTCCGCAATCCAACCCCCCGGCAGCGCGACGAGATAGACCATGGATGTGTAAAGCCCGTAGATCGCCGCGGCCGTGGCTGTGCTCATGTGGAATCCGCCCCGCATGGCGTCTACCAGAAACAGCACGAGGATTCCGCGCATGCCATAGTAGCTGAACCGTTCCCAAAGCTCCGTGAAAAAGAGGGTCATCAGGCCGCGCGGGTGCCCCATCCAGGTTGTGTCACTGCTCTGCGGCACAGTTGGGTTACTCATCCGAAGCTCCTTTGTGCGGGTGCGTGTGCACGGTAAGACAACACGAGGGCACCTTACGGGCCCTTCAGTATTGCGCTTCGCGGATCTTTCTGTGTCACTTCAGGCCTGCTCGAAGCCAGAGAAAATCGAGGCTGGCCAGGCGCTGCCATCACGCAAAGCTCGCCAGAGCCTCTTCCTCATTCTTGAAGGTCTTGAAGATGAGGCTGAGCTTTGTGACTACGAGAAGGCTCTCAATCCTCTTCGTGACGTTGAGGAGTCTAAGCGAGCCGCCTGCGTTCTTCGTGCTCGTCAGTGCAGCGATGAGAAGTCCAAGGCCGGTGCTGTTCACAAGGTAGACATTGCCCATGTCCACCAAGACCTTGTTGTTGCCCGCTGCAATGGCGAGTTTGATCGTATCGTGAAAGAGGTCGCCATCCGGCCCCCCGGTAAGATCGCCATTCAGGCGAAGAATCACCACGCCCTTGTTAATCTGTTTGTCGATTTTCACTTGCACTCCCTCCAGCTATGAAGGTTGAACTGACCTGCCAGGCGGCAAGAACATCGGCCTGACGCAAGGCAGGCAATGACACGGCCGCAAGCAAGATATGTTAGCCCTGCTGAAACTTCAACACTGAACGCACAGGCACACTGCCATTCCACGAGCAAAATGCCACATTGTCCGGCTAATCCTTCTTCTTGTCACACAAGAATCCAACAAGTTGTCCTGTTTGTCAAGGGAAATGGGGTCACAAGGGGCAAGGTTAATGCTAAGGGATTGAGTCAACTGTGCCGATTAGAAATATGAGCGTACCAATTCCTCGCCCATCAACAAAGGTTGACTCTGCCATGAACACTGGCAACACACGGATTCAGGAAAAGACTCTCCCTCGCTCTCGAGAAACGACACGCGTTTCACCACGCCTGACCGTTCGAGAAGAAGTCGTCATTCCCGGAACGACCATTTCGGGGTTTTCCATGGTCGAGCTCATGATCGTCATGGTCGTGATAGGGATACTGGCGGCCATAGCCATCCCAAACTACGCTCTGATGACGAGCAGGGCGAAGGAATCCAGTGTCAAAGAGAGCGCCCACACGGTGCAGCTTGCCGCAGAGCTTTATGCGCTTGAGAACCGGGGGACATACTCAGACGCAGACGAGGGCTCCATCGTCGCCAACATAATCCCGCTTTTGCCCGGGCAGCAACGACTCAAGAACGTATTCACCGGCGGCAGGACTGAACCCGTTGTCGGCCCCGCGGCCAATCCCGGCGAGGTCGGCTACGAGGCGAGGGTGAATGTGGGGGTGAACGTGGGCTGCACGATCACCGGCTTCGGCGGCACAGGGACGGTCATCAGTCTGACAGGTGGCTCCTAGTCTCGGATCCTCTTTACTGGCTGCCGCGACTATCTCCAGTCCGATCCTGCTTCCTGACAATCTCGATCTCGAAAAGCTTGGGCCACCACTTCCCCGTGACAAACAGCCTACTTCGCTTTGAGTCGTACGCGATGCCGTTGAGAACATCCACCGGCTGAGTCAGATCATCGCGAGTCAAGAGCCCTTCCAGTTCTATCCACCCAACCACGAGTCCCGTTTGAGGTGAGATCATCGCGACGCGCTCGGTCGGCCAGACGTTCGCGTAGACGACCCCACGCACGTACTCCAGTTCGTTAAGGCCGCTTACTGGGCTGCCGGCGTCCTTCACCTGAATCCGGCCGGTCTCTTCGAGGGTCTCGGGATCAAGGAAGTGGAGTAGGGACGTGCCGTCGCTCATGATCAGGCGGGATTCGTCGTGCGTGATGCCCCAGCCTTCGGTTGGATAACGGAACTCTCGGAGGAGATTGAAGCTAACTTTGTCGTACACGAACCCGACGTGCGATTGCCACGTGAGTTGAAAGATCCTCTTGCCATAGACGGTTATGCCTTCTCCGAAATACCCGGGCGGCAGTTCACGGATTTGTAGTACCCTCCCCGTCTTGACGTCCACCTTGCGCAGCGTCGAACTCCCGTAGTTGCCTGTGCCCTCGTACAGAACGCCGTTCTCAAGAACCAATCCCTGCGTAAATGCATCTCGGGCGTGAGGGTAAGTATTCACGATTCTGTACGTGTAAGCGGGAGCACTGCGGCCTGGAGTAAGTCTGGCACGTAACGAATCGGCAGAGGCTTCAGAATCTTTGCCCTGCGGAGAGCTGGAGCAGGAACAGACGGCGAACACCAGCGCCGCCGTGAGGGCAGCGACGAGAAGGGTTGGGGCGACGCGGACGACGAGAGCGGCAGAGGTTGCAGGAACGCCCGCGATAAACGATGTGATAGAAACGTTTGTCTTCGGATGGCGCATAAATCAACCCTGCGTTAGCCATGTTCTAGTAGTGAACCGTAGGTTCGCAACGACCAAGCTTCATTCATAATACCATACAGATATTGTGAGTGGGAAAACTGAGATCCAGGACACGTTGCGTTGCCATGTGTTCGTGCAGGCAATACCCGGCGGGCTTGCCGCCTGATATCTGAACCGACGGATATGAAAGGGCGCGGCCCCTCGCGAAGCCGCCCCCGAAAGCGTTACATCTCGTTCTTGCGGCCCGAGCGCACTATCGTCGCCGGCCGCTGCTAGTCCTACCTGTCACCTACTCGCGACTCGATCCGGCAATTGCAGTGGTATCCTGCCTGTCCGAATACAAGACCCGGAGCCTCGGCGCTCCCTGCGACCCGTCAGCCGAAAATACCCCACTGAAAGGCTCAGAAACCTGTCAGACTTTATGGATCTGGCTGGACTCCTCAACTAATCGTGGGTTAGTGTGGAACTGTCATCGTTAACCGTTCCTACTAGAGCCACATGAGTGCCGCAAGCACTCAAAGAGGAAAGGAGCCCAGCCATGTCTCAGTATATA
>JAPLKG010000006.1 GCA_026388185.1 Candidatus Eisenbacteria bacterium
GGCGCGAGGAGTATAACATGTTTCGACCTCATAGCTCGCTCGGTGATTTGACGCCACGGCAGTTCGCCGAGCAGTTCGCTGTGAGCTCGCAAGGTCAGAAAACTCTACTTTTGGCTGGATCAGTTTCTGGGTAGGGCTCAAACCCAACGTCACAATGCTCGCGGAAGATCGCGCCGAGCAGCTGAAGCGCGATCCGGACAAGATCGTACAGGAATTGGACCATCGATTGCGAGCTGATCTTCGGAAGATCGGCGACTTCAGCCGAATTCATCCGCTGCCGGTCTCCGGCCAAGATGTGCCCGACGATTTGGACGCCCGGCTCGTCGTGCTCGGGATCGACCATCCCTACGGAAAGGAACCTGGATGTCCGGCCGAAACCGCGGCGAAGGCTATCCTCGAGTCGCGCGGCAACACACCGCGGCTCTATCGCAACACGCTCATCTTTCTTGCTGCTGACAAGACGCGACTGCAAGATCTAGATGAGGCGGTGAGACGTCACCTTGCGTGGGAGTCCATCTTGGCAGAGAGGGAGACGCTCGATCTCTCACCGCACCAGGTCAGGCAGGCTGAGGCCCAAAAGGGCACCGCCGACGCCGCAGTTGTGGCGCGTCTGCCGGAGACGTACCAGTGGCTCTTAGTGCCGGTGCAGACCTCACCGCAGAGTGCCGTCGAATGGCAGGCGCTTCGTCTTAAAGGGCAGGACGCGCTAGCCCCGCGCGCAAGCAGGAAACTGAAGAGCGACGACCTCTTAGTCACGGGTTTCGCAGCGACGCGTTTGCGGATGGAGCTTGATCGCGTGCCGCTTTGGAGAGGCGATGGCGTGGCGATCAGGCAACTAGTCGAAGATTTTGCTCGCTATATATATCTACCGCGTCTCCGTGATCCGTCAGTGCTCCTAGTCGCGATCCGTGATGGAGTCTCCCTGCTCACCTGGGAGAGCGACTCGTTTGCCTTTGCCGACAGCTTCGACGAAGCCGGGAGCCGCTACCGTGGGCTGCGCTGTGGACAGACCATCTCCCTGCCCGATGCCGATGCCCCTGGAATGCTCGTGAAGCCAGACGTAGCGAAACGTCAGCTCGACGCCGAGGGCAAGAAAGAACCCACTTCTGTGACGCCGACTGGCCCTGACGGCAGGGGCGTAGGACCGACACCTGCGGGGTCGGACGTCGGCCCAGACGGGAGGCCTGTGCGGCCTGCGGTGCAACCGAAGCGATTCCATGGTACGGTGATCCTTGACCCGACCCGTGTGGGCCGCGATGCAAGTCGCGTTGCAGACGAAGTCATCGCCCATCTATCGGGCCTCGTAGGCGCGAAGGTGACGGTCACTCTCGAGGTCGCCGCCGAGATTCCTTCGGGCGCGCCGGATCACGTAGTGCGGACGGTTACAGAGAACTGTCGGACGCTCAAGTTCTCAAGCCAGGGGTTCGAGAAGGAATAATCGATGCTTGGGGGGAACTCCTTATCTTGAACTGAGCCCACGGTAGGCCGTTGCAAAGGTTCTTTTGGCAAGAAAGTGGTAAGATGTGACGTCAGCGCGGAGCACGGTTCGCACCAACCCGGTCTTGCAGGTTGGGCGCTCGTTAGGTTGACTCTCACAAGCTTCCCTACGCCCGCCGGGCTTTAACTTCGCAGGTGTGAATGCGGTGCGCAGTGGTGGGAACGGAGTTCACACTCGTGTTGCTGTAGGGAAGCCGAAGTCTCGCGCTCGCTATGTTTATCTGATTACCTGGGCGGAGCGTCACGGCGCATCTTGATATACACCAGGCGAAGACTGCTCTAATCCCCAGCAAATGATGCAACTAAGACGAAGCGTTTTTGGAATGAGACTGTGATATACTGCAGGGTGCTGTCAGTGTAATATGTTACACAGTTCTGTAAAGTACATGTTAGCTGCCGAGGAGGGTAACTCGAACATATGGTTTACATTGCACCAGCATTCAAATTGGCTGCCTACAATTGCCCCTACTGTGGCGCGTATTCTCACATCTTCTGGCTTCAGCTTCACACCGGTGGCTATGGTTCCAGGCAAACGCCGGTATACAGTGCCAAATGTACCCATTGCGATAGGTTCACGTACTGGATCGCAGACGAGGTGGCCCCAGACACGGCGCCTACCTCTGGACGCATGATAGAGCCCAGAGCGGTCCAGGCACCAATGCCACATCCCGAGATGCCTGAAGATGTGCTCGCCGATTATCAGGAAGCGAGGAGCATCAGTGGGGACTCACCCCGCGGAGCCGCCGCCCTCGTCCGGCTCTCGATTCAAAAGCTATGCGTTCATCTCGGCGAGAAGGGTGAGAACATAGACCAGGATATCGCGCATATGGTCGCCAAGGATCTACCAACCGAGATTCAGCAAGCCCTAGATATCGTCCGCGTCGTCGGCAACAATGCAGTTCATCCTGGAGAGATTAGCCAGGATGACGTGGCAGAAGTGGCGTCAACGCTGTTCCAACTGGTGAACCAGATCGTTGAGGAGCGCATCTCTCGCCCCAAGAGGATAAGAGGTCTATTCGAAAGTCTCCCTGAGCGTGCCAGAGATCACATAGAGAAACGGGATGGGAAGCATAAGTAGTCACTTGCACAACCGGTATATCGGCAGCTAACCACTGGCTTGAGATGGACGGATGCTTCGGCGTCACGGCTCTTGCAGTAGCAAGCGCCACACCGTTAGGTTTCCCCGATTGTTAGGAGGATCATGAGGATGGACCAGACGACACGAGACCGCATCAAGGCGAACCTGTTCCCGATGGCGCACCCCTCGGTGGAACCTTGGGATGGATTCCGATGGCACATAGGTCAGAATGGCGTGTGCGATACGGACAGAGAGCACTCGTCACAGGCTCTCGCCATTGACGTCTTCGGAACACTGGCGTTGCTTGACAGTCGAGACCGTATCTTCAATGCCCTTCTGCGGAGCTTCGATCTCGAGTCCTCCGGTCATTGGACTGTGGAGCTCGAGTGGCCGGTCCCGAATACTCTGCTGGGGGAGCCCAGGGAGACTCAGGTGGACGCCGTTGCTCGGAGCGAGCGCTTCCTGGTCTTCATGGAATGCAAGTTCTCGGAGAGCGAGCCCGGGCGCTGCTCTCAGCCCGAGCCGCTCTCGGATGGCGCACACAAGGGACTACGGCAGTGCAGTGGGAACTACGAGCTTCAGGTCAATCCAGTGAACGACAAGTCTGCCTGGTGTCCTTTGACCGCGAAGGGTATCAAGTACTGGGAGCACATTCCCGGGTTATTCGGTATCAGCTCCACTGAAGTGCACGCGCCTTGTCCATTCGCGGATTCGCGCTACCAGTGGATGCGGAACATCGTCGCGTGCTGGGCGCAGTCCCGGATCGAGAAGACACAACCGGTCTTCCTTGTCGTATACGCTGATGTGCCAGAGGGACCGCAGCTCCCAGCTGCCAGACTAGTGCGGTCGGAGTCGTGGGCGCTCTTCAAGCGCTCGATAAAGCCCAATACCGTCGTCCGTGAGTTGTCATACCTCGACCTGATTGATTGTGCGCTCGCGCTTCACGGGCCAGATTCCTCGACCTTGCGCGAACTCCGGGGTTGGGTCGAGGCGAAGGTGCGGAAGATAGCAGGGTCAACCTAACTCCTATGAGGCCTCCCGCTGGCAAGAGGTAGAGTTTGGCCACGATCGGGCTCCTCAAGCCCTTACGTGTCCAGTTCCATTTGACGGGCAACAGCAAAACGGCCAAAACCTCGCCAATCTAAGACTCCAGCACAAAAATGTAAGTCCCCGAAACTTGTTAAGTCTCAGGGACTTACCCGTTGGTAGCGGAGGCTGGATTTGAACCAGCGACCTTTGGGTTGTGAAAACCCAAGAGCGGCACATAATCGATTGTATGATAACGAGTTATTTATGGCTGCTAACAGTCTGCTAACATTGCTTCTGGGAGCGATGCAAGACGTAAGGTGAGGCCTTGTGTTTGTTTCAAATAGAATGTTGACAAAATCATTTGTGTCTAATATAGTTCGCGTTGTTAGATACAAAAATTGTCGCCTCAACTAGAATCCGACGGGAGGTAACTATGGCTACTCCCTTTGTTCCGAAACGGCTACCTCTGAAAGACATCGACTGGGAATATCTTGTCTCAACAGTAGCTGAGGCAAACTCTGCTCTAGCTCGTTACGATGGACTTCTAGAGGGTATGCCCAACCCTCGATTGCTCCTGTCACCGATGATGACACAAGAGGCAGTGTTGTCGTCCAAGATTGAGGGAACGCAGGCAACCCTGGAGGAGGTGCTCCGGTTCGAAGCGAAACCGAATGCTACTGAACGACAAGAGGACATTCGTGAGATCCTGAACTATCGAAGAGCGATGTCGTTCGCCGAGGGGGAGCTCAAGACTCGGCCGTTGTGTTTGAATCTCATCAAAGGCATGCATGAAGTGCTACTCGACGGAGTCCGTGGTCGAGACAAGAGCAGAGGGGAGTTTAGGACGATCCAAAACTGGGTGGGGAAGCCAAGCACACCGATGAGCGAGGCATCATATGTGCCTCCGGAGCCGAACAAGGTCCTCGAGTACATGTCAAACTTGGAAAAGTATTGCCATTACCACGAAAAAGACAGGCTCGTTCAGGCATCTATCATTCATGCCCAGTTTGAACTGATTCATCCTTTCTTGGATGGTAATGGGAGAATTGGCCGGATTCTTATTCCAGTCTTTCTATGCGAGAAGGGAGTCCTGAAGAGTCCGACGTTTTACATCAGCGCTTTTCTCGAGTCCACGCGTGAAGAGTACTACACAAGACTACTAGCGATTTCTCATAAGGGCGACTGGAAGAGCTGGATTGAGTACTTCTTGCGTGCAGTAGCAGTTCAGGCAAAAGCTGACAGTCAGAAAGCCAGTGACATAATGTCACTGTACAACAACATGAAAACGACCATTGCCGAAGCGACACGTTCGCGTTTTGCTATTCAAGCGTTGGACTTCCTGTTCGACCGGCCGATATTCAACGGCAGCTTCTTTGCATCCAAGTCTCTGATTCCAAGAGGCAGCGCGGCCATAGTGCTGAACAAACTACTTCGAGCGAAGGTGATCGAACGGCTTGAGGAGTGGAAGGGGCGAACTCCCGCCGTGTACATTTTCCCGAGCCTACTCGACATCGTCAAGATCCGAGAGGGGTCCGCTGACAAGTAAGCAAGTAAAAGATGATCGGACAAGAAAAGTCTACTTTATTAACGTGTGCTGCAACTGCAGCAAAGAGTGCCGTGCCTGCGCTGGCGGTTTGCTTTCGTTACTTGCTAGTTTCTATTATCTCTCATACATTTGTTCGAGATATTCCAGTAGGTTACAAGTGCTGGCTTGGTATGAACTCGTGAATCTCGCATGAAGCCCTGATAGTTGTGAGCCCGCCCTATGAATTAAGCACTTGTAATTCAATGCGTTCTGATGCTTTGCTGACATTTTGCCAATTCATTCTTTGCCAATAGGGGCTCATCTCCTCGTACAAGGAGCACGCTGTATTGGCCGCATGGATGTTCTCGCGTGGATTCTAGCCAATGTTCGAAAAAGGAAGGGACAGTCGGCCCACTTGACACCTGTTTCGATATATGCTATAGTTTCATCGGAACGGTGAAACAGCAAATTGGTCGAAACAGTGCGTTGTTCCACTCCATTTGGAGGTTTATCGGAATGGTAAGACAGTCCAATTCGACGAAACCAGAGAGTGACCTGGTAGCAGAAATATCCCAACGCCTTCAGGAAGCGCTTGAGGCAGTGCCGGTTCTCGAGATCGTGCGAATCGATCCACAAATTCCTCTCGCCTACGGGCAGAGGCCTGATCTAGTCGTCGACATTCGCACCCCTAGAGGACCACAACGTCTCTTAGTGGAGATCAAGTCAGACGGGATTCCGAGAACGTTGAGGAGGGCGGCAGAGGCCCTTAAGGGGCGGCTCAGAAACGTGGAGGGCGCGTACGGGCTCTTGGCAGCACCGTATATCTCAGATCGTGGTCGTCGTGTATGCCGGGAGAATGGGATCGGGTGCTTTGATCTTGCTGGTAACATTTTCCTTTCTTTTGATCAGGTGTTCATCGAGAGAAGTGGTAAGCAAAATCCCACGCCTGCGCGGCGACTACAGAGATCTCTGTTCGCACCCCGCTCGTCGCGGGCGCTGCGAGTTCTTCTTAATAACCCTAATCAACGATGGTACGTGAGAGACCTGGCTGCCGAAGCTGGGATCAGTCTAGCACTAGCATCGAGAGTAAAGCAGCTTCTGCGCGACCAGGACCTTCTGGGCGAGGACCTTCGTTCCTTCTGGCTCTCGAAACCCGAAGACCTTCTTATGGACTGGTCAAAGGCTTACAGTTACGAGAAGAACGAGGTGTACTACTTCTACTCAATGCTACCCATTCCGGAGTTGGAAGAACGCCTGGCTACGGAGTGCGAGCGGACGACTATTCTGTATGGTCTGGCTCTGTTCTCCGGTGCGAACCGGGTTGCCCCCTTTGTGCGTTACAACCGTGCCTTTGCGTTCGTTGAGGGCAGACTCGGAGAGATTGTGGAGGCGCTGGACCTGAAGCAAGTTTCTTCGGGAGCCAACGTAGTGCTGCTGCGTCCGTATGACGAAGGGGTCTTCTATGGAGTACGGGAAGTCGGAGGCGCGAAGGTTGTGTCGGACTTCCAACTCTATCTTGACTTGAAGAGTTACAAAACCAGTGGTGCAGAGGCAGCGAACTTCCTCTTCGAAAGGTGGATAAAACCGCGATGGAACCTAGGACCAAGTCAGACTACGCGACCAGAGCTGTAGAGGCGGCCTTCTCGGTGCTCCTCGAACTGTTCGGAATCCTCGGTGAGTTTCGAGAGTACGTCGCAGTGGTTGGAGGTTGGGTAACGCCTCTGATCTTCAGAAATGCAGAGACGGCGCCGGTAGGTACTCTTGATATCGACATCGCGATAGACTTCGCACGCGTCTCTCAAGATACCTATAAGACATTTCTCGAGACCCTTGGGTCACGAGATTACAGACAGCATCCTGAGCAACCATTCCGTTTTTTCAAGACCGTCACGCTTGGAAACGATCCACCCGTTGAAGTAGAAGTGGATCTTCTGGCGGGAGAGTATGGGGGGACGGGTAGCGGACACCGCACGCAGCAGGTCCAGGACGCGAGAGCCCGCAAGGCTCGCGGTGCTGATCTCGTGTTCGACCACTACGTGGAGGTCTCCGTCGAGGGGCGTCTGCCTAATGGTGCAGTCGACAGAGTAAGTATCAGAGTTGCCGATGTGGTGGCCTTTCTCGTAATGAAGGGGATGACCCTCCATGGGCGACGCAAAGACAAAGATTGTTATGATATCTTCTATTGTGCAGCCAACTACCCCGGTGGCATCGAAGCACTCGCCAAAGTTTTTAGGCCTTTCATGGAAAACTCCCTGGTTGCAGAGGGACTGGCAAAGATACGCTCGAGATTTCTGTCACCGCTGCATGTAGGATCAGTTGCCGTTGCCGACTTCCTAGAGATCTCTGATCCTGAGGAGTGCGATATCGTCACGCGCGACGCGTACGAGCGTGTAAATGCCCTGCTTGATCGCCTCAACATAGAGCCGTGGCAAGGCTGATGCGAAGCAAGCTTTGTTTATAGCAGAATAGTAGCAAGATTAGTTGCGTCTAATAATTGGGCAAATCCTAGATACAAACTGCCTGGTTGGCGATCTGACTGACGTTGCTACTGTAGCGTTGTCCAAGCGCCAGTCCAGGGATGGAAGGAGGTGAGAAAAATGGCACAAGGCTCAATTGTGAAGCGAGGGGAAGTGTACTACATCGTCTATCGCGTCGGAGGAAAGGCAGAAGTGGAAGAGGATCAGATCGGGCAGGAGGGACGCGGAAGAGGTTCTTGTAGCACAAAAACGTAAGTCCCCGAAACTTGTTAAGCCTCAGGGACTTACTCGTTGGTAGCGGGGGCTGGATTTGAACCAGCGACCTTTGGGTTATGAGCCCAACGAGCTACCAGACTGCTCCACCCCGCGATATTCTTGTCAACCTCTTATTGCCGACCTAAAGATACATTCAATTTGTGGCGTTGTCAAGACGATTCGGTGCGTCTTCCTGCACGTCGTTGAATCTGTAGACGAGCTCGCCTTTTCTCACCATGCCGAGTTCGTCGCGCAGGGCTTTCTCCAGAAGAAATGGGTTATTCTGATACAGCTTTGCGGTTTCGCTCAGCTTGGCCTTTTCTTTGAGAAGCAAAGCGGTCTCGGTGTCGAGTCGTCTGAGTTCGCTTTTCGTTTGCCCCATTTTTATGAGGCCGTGTTCGCTCGCGACTACCTGGTATGCGAGCCAGACGCTTAGAGCCGCCAGGGCAATACGTATGAGCGCCTTTCTGCCTTTTGGCTCCGGCTTTCGGTATCTCTCGAGTCTGTGTCGCTTGAGTCTGCTTGCTACGTCATCCATATTGTGATTCGTCTACCGCTTCCGCGCGGTCTTTCCCTTTGCCACAAGTTGGGAGCGCACTGCCGCACCCCTGAGGGCCTTCGCTCCCGCATATTCCGCCGCTTCGCCAAGCTCTTCCTCGATTCGAAGGAGCTCGTTGTACTTGGCGATTCTCTCGCTTCGAGAGAGCGATCCGGTCTTGATCAAGCCCGCGTTTGTGGCGACCGCGAGATGAGCGATGAATGTGTCTTCGGTTTCGCCGGAGCGGTGGGAGATCACGGTGCCGAACGAGGCACGCTTGGCAGTCTCTATCGTGTCTAGTGTTTCCGTGACGGTGCCGATTTGGTTCACCTTGATGAGGATCGCGTTCGCGGTCTTCTCTTCAATCCCCCGGCACAGGCGCTTCACATTTGTGACAAAGACGTCGTCTCCGACGATGAGAATCTTCTGGCCGAGTTTGCTCGTGAGGAGTTTCCAGCCTTCCCAGTCGTCCTGGGAGAGTCCGTCCTCGATCGAGACTATCGGATACTTGGAAACGAGGCGGCCGTAGTATTCGACAAGCTCTTCCGCGCTCTTCTGAGGTTTCTTCTCGGCTTGAAGCACGTACTTTCCTCTTTTGTAGAATTCGCTCGCTGCGGCGTCTATCGCGAGGAAGACTTGTTCGCCGGGTCTGTATCCGGCCTTCTCTATCGCCTGCATCATGAGTGACAACGGTTCTTCGTTGGATTTGACGTTCGGAGCGAATCCGCCTTCGTCGCCGACCGTAGTCACAGAACCATTTGCGCTCAGAATCTTCTTCAGGTTGTGAAAGATCTCCGAACCTATCCTCAGGGCTTCGGCAAAGGTGGGAGCGCCTGCCGGTACAAGCATGTACTCCTGTATGTCGGCGTTGTTGTCGGCGTGGGCGCCTCCATTCACGACGTTCATCATGGGGACGGGCAACGTTCTTGCGTTGACGCCGCCCAAGTAGTTGTAGAGCGCGGCGCCGCTGGATTCGGCCGCGGCGTAGGCAACGGCCATGGAGACTGCGACGATGGCGTTCGCTCCGAGATTGGTTTTGTTATCGGTTCCGTCCAGCTCGATGAGGAGCCGGTCCACGGCCGGCTGGTTGAAAGCGTCTTCGCCCTCGAGCTCCGGCGCGATTTTCTCGTTCACGTTGGCGACGGCTTTTGTGACACCCTTGCCCAGGTATCGAGTCTTGTCGCCGTCTCTGAGTTCGAGCGCTTCGTATGTTCCCGTTGACGCCCCAGAGGGAGCGCGGCCGGTTCCCATGGAACCATCACACAAAACTACATCAACCTCGACAGTCGGATTGCCTCGCGAGTCGAGGATTTCTCTCGCCATCACATATTCAATGCAACTCATCAGTGCCTCCGGTAGGGTTTTCTTCAACCGTCACGTATCTGGCGCATCTAATCGGTGGTTCTGTCTGCACACCACAGTATGCGCGTGCGGCATTGGAGTCGGAAGAGCCGGCGCCTTTGCGCTACCCGCAAAGCTATGGGAGGAAGGCTCAAGTGTCAAGGTCAAAAACCTCTGCCAGCTTGACCTTGCGCTCTCTTGGCAGTATTGTGCTAAAGGGAAGCATCCAACACAGTGAAACCCAGAGGAGCCATGCGGCAGCCGCCGAAAGACCGACGTAATCTGAAAGATCGCTCCAGACCAATGGACCGGCTTGGGCAGAAGGATCGCCCCAGAGGGGCAAAGCGCTCCAAGCCCGAAGACGCGTTTCGCGAAGCACGATGTGGGTCTGGTCTCGATCCGAGGACTCGTTCCAACGGCGGGCGCATCGCCAACCTCGAGCCGACCGCGAACCTCAAGCGCACCCCCGAGTCCGAAAACAGTCTCAAAGAAGACGCGGAGCTTATCTGGAGTGCCCTGAGGGGCAAGGAAAGCGCGTTCGCCAAGCTCCTCAAGAAATACAGGCGACCGGTCTATTCGCTGGCGCTCAAGATGCTCGGCCAGGAAGAGGACGCGGAAGACACCGCCCAGGAGGCCTTCATAAGGGCCTTCCAATCGCTCGACACTTGCGATCCCGAGAGACCGTTCCAGCGGTGGATCTACAGGATTACGTACAACCTGTGCGTTGACAGGTACAGACGAAAAAAGCCGTTCGCGATCTCGCTCGATCAGACCGTGGGCGAAGACGAGCTGCAGATGGAACTTGTGGATTCCGCGCCCGCACCCGACGAGGTGCTCGGGATGCGGGACGAACACAGGAAGGTGGTCGAGCTTCTCTACTCTCTGCCGCCCCGTTACAGGGTGGTCGTGGTGCTGCGACACCAGGAAGAGCTTTCGTATGAAGCGATCGCCGAGATTCTCGGCCTCCCGCTCGGGACGGTCAAGGCGAGGATGCACAGGGCTCACAACATGCTGAGGAAGAAGCTGAAGCGGAGGGAGACATGAGAGCGGGGGGTAATGTCCCCAGGCATTTGCCGGGCCGAAGGACCTCACCGGCTTCCCTGAACTTGTTGAAACTTTTGGGGCTATGTACTACGTATTAGCAATTGGATGGTGTCCTGGAATCCCGGCGGTCCGGCATGGCCGTTCGGCTTGCTGCCAGGTTCCAGGCACCGGCAGAATTCGATGATATTGAAGGAGTTAGAGGCCGGGGCCTCTTCCAACTGGAGCCCGTTCCAATTTGAGGTGAGGGAGCGATGAAGAAGGACAGACATAACAAATCCTGTGAGGAGATGTCCCGCCTCTACGCTGCCCGCGAGATGAGTCCGGCGGAGGCGTTGGACTTCGAAGCGCATCTCACTGAATGCGAAAGCTGCAAGAACCTTCTCACAGAATGGAAGGGGCTCTTCTCACTTCTTTTCGAACCAATCCACGACGTCAGACATCTTGAACCGAGCCGCGCTTTTGACAGACCCATCATGGCGTTTGTGAAAGGGCTTGTCAGAGAGCGCGAGCAGACTCTACGCGAGCGCGCATCGGTGGACGATCGCGCCGCACTTGCCCACCAACACGCGGACGCCGTCGTGCGCCGCCGCGCAATTTGGGTTGGCGTGGCTGCGATGGCGGCAGTGCTCGCCATCTTCTCCGACATGTTGAGCACCTTCGCGCCGGTTGGTCCGCAACCGGCAAGGCCTTACGTTCTGGCAATTGCATGGCTCGTTGATGTATTCCACACGAGTTTTGATTGGCTTGTGTTTTCCTTCATGAGAGGTATCAAGATCGGTGAGATCTTCGTTCGAGTATTGGAGGCGCTACGGCCGATTTGGAATTGTCTGGGTGTTGCGGCAAGGCAAGTTGACCCGCAACTAGTTGTCGCGGAGATTCTGCTGTTCATGCTGAGCCTGGTGCTCTTGAAGGGGCTTCTGGGCACGGCGCCGAAAGGAAGATGTACAAATGTCGGGATCATTCTCTAACATCGTAGGATTCGTGAAGGCTGCGGGGGCCTCGCGCGCGACGAAGGTCACGCTGGCCGCCGTTACAGTGCTTGCCGCGTCCATTCTGCTTTTGTCCTCTCCGGTGCAGGCGCTGAATGGAGGGCAATCTCTTTCTTTCGATGCAAGGATTGCCATCGATGCCGGGGCCGCGCTTCGCGCAGTTCCCACGCTTCACGCAATGTGGTCGTTCGGCGCGAAGCTCGGTATCGACGACGGAGTCGCGCACGCTGGAGGCGTGTCCATCGACGTATCTGCTTCCACAGACGCGGGGGCCGCAGTCGAATTGAGGCTTTCGGCGGACACCGATTCCGGGGCAGAGGTCCTCAAGATTGCCGCGGGCGAAGACACCGTCAACCTCGGAGAGAAGGCGGTTCCCCTCGGTGAGCTCAAAGATAAGCCCGAGCTGACCAAGGACGCGTCCGAGGCAGACCGCGAGTCGAAGGACGAGGGTAGCCTGGGTCTCAAGATCGAGAAGCGCAAATCCCCCAACATCAATATCACTATCGGTGACGAGAATTACGGAGACGGCAAAGACATCGTCAAGTTCGGTGAGGATATCGAGGTAGCCGAGGGTGACACGATAGACGGCGACGTTGTTGCCATCGGAGGCGGCATCAACGTTGACGGCACCGTCACGGGTGACTGTGTATCCGTCGGCGGGTCCATCAATCTCGGGTCCAAAGGTGTGATCGAGGGAGACGGGGTGAGCGTTGGAGGAAGCATCAACCGAGAGCCAGGTTCGGTGCTCCAGGGTGACGAGGTCGTTACCGGCGGCCACATCCCGAAATGGTTGTTCAGAGGAGGATGGCCCAAGTACGGGAAGGCCGGGCTCAAGTTTGCCGAACTTGCGTTTGCAGTGGGCAAGGCCCTGCTCATACTTTTCATCGTCTGGCTTATCGCTCTCATCGCTCGCAACCGAGTCAAGGTGACTTCCGAACGGGCGAAGTCCAGCTTGTTGAAGTCGTTCGGGATCGGGTTACTCGTCGTCATACTCTTGCCGATTGCGATGGTCTTGCTTTGCATAACTATCATAGGGATTCCTGTGGCAATACTGTTGCCCTTTGTGATTGTCCTGGCGGGTTTCTTCGGCTATACGGCAGTCGGGCTGGCCCTCGGATACAGGATTTTTGGGGGGGAATCACGCGGGAGGTCTGTGGTTACCGCCGCTGTCTTGGGCGTGCTGCTCATGGAGGCGATTCCGCTCGCTGGAAAGCTGATTGGCCTGCCTGGAGGGATTCTCTGGGGTCTCTCGATTCCTGTCAGGATCATAGGATATGCGATCATGGTTTGTGCATTCCTGATAGGACTCGGGGCGACTCTGCTCTCGAAGTTCGGTCAGGTGCCGAAGGCCCCGACTCAGGCCGCAGTGGTGCCTCCGGGTCCTGGTGCATCGATCGTGGGCACGGCCGGCCCTGTGCCGCAGGCTCCGAGTGTGCCAGGCTACGGTGCGCCGCCCAGCGGTTCAGCGGGCTAGGAGTAGTGCGGCCCGCTCGGTTACAGTAGAGAAAACCCGCTCCATTGCGGGTTTTCTCTATTTTGGCGCGTCCATGTCTTTCTACGTGCTAACGGCTTGTCTTTGAAGCAGTTCACGCCAAGCCCGCCGGCGTAAACGGCCATCCACCGCTGGGGCAAATTTCCCGGAGCCCTCAACTTGCCCTTTGGCGTCGTCTTCGATCGACACTCTCTGTTAGCCTCAAATCCCTCGATTCGAGTCTGCACAGCTCTCTAATCTTCTGAGTTTCAGCGCGTTACGGTGGCGACCTTCGTGGGTGATTTTCCGCGGGTGATTTTTCCCACACGCTCCTTCCGGCCCGGAACGTGGCACGTGGCTTGCGACAGCTAGTGGGTGAGGAATCGCAGAACCCTTTGGTTGTCTCTTGGTTTTGTTTCAGTATTGTCGGGCAGGGTTGATTTGAGATGATAAGAGAAGACAGAAATAGATTCACAGGATTCGCAGCCAGTCCGATCAATTGGAGATCCCACCAGAGCACAGGCGGCAATTGGCCGAGCCGTTTGTCAGATCGACGAGGCCTTCAGGGCGCAAGCGCCGTGAGCGAGGACCAGCACTGTTTGGGAGTCCGACACGCAGGAAGCCTTTCACACTTCCTCAGCCGTGCACCAGTTGTGTGCCGGGCTCTCCCCGCAGTGCGATTGGGCTGCCGCCCGCGCGCAATGGCTTTCCTTTTGCCCTCGCTCCTCTCGTTGCCCTTCGCGTTTGTTCTTTGCCTCGCGTTGATGCTCGGCTCTTGTCCTTCGCTTGTCGCGTCCGCCGAGGCGTCGCCGGTTCTCCACGACGTCCAGGATGTTCTCGCACACTACACCGGGCAGCTCGACGGCAAGCTTTATTTCAGCTCGCCTCAGGGTCAGAGCTGGGAGTTCATCACTGACATCAGCGATTCTGAAATAACGAACAAGGGTGACGGTTCGTTTCACCCTTTCAGCAGCGATTTGGTCGAGAAGGCCCTCGCTCAAGTTTCGTACTCGCTGGACGAGATTCCGTTCGACGTTTTCATCCTGCCTTATCCGAGAAGGGGAGTCGTTGAGTCTTCGGCAAGCTCGGGTGCAATGTTTCTTTCTCCGGGCGTCCTCAATTGCTCTGCGGAGCTCGTCCATTTTACGGTCACCCACGAGATGGGTCACATAGTTCACAGACACTTCATGCCTGACGAAAGCGGTGAACTGTGGCAAGAATATCGCGATCTCCGCCGGATTAACGATGCGTCTGTCTACAATGCAGACGCGATTCACAAGAATCGTCCGCACGAGATCTTTGCAGAGGACTTCCGTTTCCTGTTTGGAAGCGCCCTCGCGAATTACAGTGGAACCATAGAGAACGGCAACCTTCCTCTTCCGACAGAGGTTGCCGGCTTGAGAGACTTCATGCTTTCGTTGGTTGGTGGAAACGTCGGGACTGGTGGGGGAGTCGCCTCCCTCGCTCTCAATAGTTTTCCGAATCCCTTCAATCCCGTCCTCAACGTGAGTTTCAGCGTCGGCCTTCCGTCTACTGAACTGCCGCAGAGTCTGGCGGGGGTGGCGACGTCTTCCGCGGGGTCGAGCGCGTCACCGCAGCGCCTGATCTTGAGGATATATGACGTGGGCGGCAGGCTCGTACGAACGCTTCTGGACGAGGGACTCTCGCCGGGAAGCTATTCCGCATTCTGGGCCGGCACCGATGAGCAAGGGAATTCAGTTTCGTCTGGAGTCTATTTCCTGAGGCTCGAGGCCGGTCAGCAGGCCGTCACGAAGAAAGTCATCCTCTCGCGCTAGTCAGCGAGCTTTTCAGCCGAAGTGAGATCGGCCAGCAGGAAAGGCTGGCTTCTTGCGGAGACCGCTTCGTCACCGAACCCCGAGAGTCCCACGATCACGTCGAAAAGATAGCCGGGCACCGCGGTGATTCCTCTTCTTCCCTCGGGCTTTCCGTCGCTCAACCACGACTCAACCTGATCAATGTCCTCGGCCGAGACCGGTCTCATGGTTGCCTTGATTACGACGTAGTGAGTGGCAGTCGGGTCGATCGCATCGACGCTTCCGGCCTTCGCCATGGCATGAACGCAGAGGGAGCGTTCCACGTGCCCGATGTCAAGAAGGGAGGCGCTGCTGCCGTTCTTGGTCTGTATGCGGTAGCCGTCCTCCCACGGATCGTATCTTATCTTGTAGGAGAGAGTGTTGACTTGCGTGAGTTTGTCCATCCACAGTCTTCTCTTTTTCCAGAGCTGAATTTCGTAGGTCAGTGTTGCCGGCAGGCCGCGCGTCAGGGTCTCCACCATCCGTGTCGAGAAAAAACCTTGGGCGTTGAAAGTCACCGTGAGAAATCCGGAGTCTTTCTGGAGTTTCTCTACGACCAGAGTCGGTCCGGGCGCAGAGAAACAGATCGAGCCGGCGAAGCTTAGCGCGAGGGCGAGAAAAATAGAGAGTCTCATAGAAGTCACGGCGCTGCCTTCTTGTTCGCGATCCGCTAGAACGTTCGCAGGTCTCCACGTCCCAGAGACCCTGGAACGCTCGTTGCCCACTCCTTCGGGCCGCGCTAGAACGTTCGTTCCAACCTGAGCGTCCAGACCACGTCGGAGCCTTCCTCTCGCGGGCTCTTGGCCGCAAACACCCTCACTCCCTCGCCCAGGCCGACCCCTATTCCGACGTCCAGGTCGAGGCTCTGGTCCTTCAGGGCGTCGCGGCCGAGCCAGGCCTTGCCGACGTCCGTAATCATAATGAACTGAAATCTCTTCACCACGTCTATCGCATATTCTGCGTTGAAGAGAATCATGTGATCGCCACGGAACTCTTTGTAGTCGTGAGCGGCCAGCGTGCCGATTCCACCCACGCAGAATTCTTTCTGGAAGGGAAGGGTGCCCGACGGCGTGGCGCCGAGCTTCAGTCTGCACGACAGGTATTGACCAGGGTTCAGGTTGAGATAAGTCCTCAGGTCGGCGGCGAGCCTCGTGTATTCCATGCACGGTTCGTCCTGGTGACGCCCGCTCTCGTACTCGAGTCTGTGCCAGTGTTCGGTCGGCCCCGCCTGTTCGTCTTGTCTCGAGTCAAGTTCGTATTGCGCGGCGACGGTCGCCCATTTACCTTCGTCTACGGCCGGATTCTCCCTGAACTGCCTCGAGTGTCTGTAGAAGAGGCCCTTTGATATCGCGTCAACCGAGCCGTAGGTGTCCTCGGCGTACTGAACCTTGACACTGTTCCAGCGTGAGAATCTCTGCTTGACGAAGACCGCGGCTCCCTCCCGCTCGAAGTAATCTCTGTAGTCCTTCTTCAAGAACAGGGACGAGAGGGAATTCTCGACGTCTCCCGTCAGCTCTTTGTCGAAGCTGTCGGTGACGAGATAAACTGACGCGCCGAAGGAGAAGCTCTTCGGCGAAAAGAGCGGTTGTTCGAAATCGAGTTTGTATCGCCACTTCTTGCTTGCAAATGCGTAGCCTTCGAGCAAGTGGATTCGCGGGTAGAGTCTTTCCGGATCGCTGAATTCCTCGTTCATGAAGAGCGACAGACCGTCCACCCTGTCGTAGGACAGCGATGGGCTCACGGAGAACTCTCCTTCAGTGTCTTTCTTGTCCAAGGATAATTCTTTGAGGTTCTTGCCGAAGCGAATCTCGATGTTGGGTCCTTCCTTGAGTTGAACTTCCTCTTCCGCTTTCTGTTCGGCCTCCGGCGCTACAAGGTCGGGAACGTATATTGTGTCGATCCCGGCGGCCTCCGAGGGAACTTCTGTGTCAGCCGCGACAGCGATGGCAGACAGCGCGTCGGCCCCGCCCCGTGATTGGAGGGCTGACTCAGAACGATCAGCCGCGACAGCGATGGTGCCGGCACTCATCGCAATTGCAAACGTGACGGCGGCCACAATTGCAGAAGCAGGGCAACGTAGCAATTGCTTCATGTGTTTCACCTCCGCGCGGCAAAGCTAAGGACGGTCGCTTCAGTCGTCTGCGATCCTCTTTTCTATGCCCAGTCTCTTCATCTTCTTGTGGAGCGTGACTCTGTCTATTCCGAGCGTTCTTGCAGCTTCGCTCACGTTCCACGAGGTTCGTTTGAGGGCGCTTCGTATTGCCTGTTCCTCGGCAGTCGCGAGAGACGCCCTCAAGTCCCGCTGTTCCCCAGCCGCGTGCAAATCCGCAAGCGACCCGCTCGCACGCGGCGCGGCCGGGCTCGCGGGGTGAGTTCGCGCGCTCGCATTCCGCCCCAGGTTCTCCGTCAAGTCGGGGCAACGTGCGAGGAATTCCTCCCGCGTGATGAGGGACTGGTCGCTCATGATGACTATTCTTTCCATGAGGTTCTTGAGCTGCCTCACGTTTCCCGGCCAGGGGTACTCCTTGAGAAGTTCAAGGGCGTCCGGCGCGAGCTTCTTCTCTTCCTTTGTGTTCTCGAGCGAGGACTTGCGGAGAAAGTGCTGCGCAAGAAGCAGTACGTCGTTTCCTCTTTCCCTGAGCGCAGGGACTTCGAGCATCAAGACGTTGAGTCTGTGGTAGAGATCTTCCCTGAAGCTGCCACGCCGGATTTCCTCTTTCAAGTCGCGATTCGTGGCCGCGATTATCCTCACGTCGAACTTGATCGTCTTTGTGCCGCCGACTCTCTCGAACTCGGCGAATTCGGCCGCCCTCAAGAACTTGGCTTGAGCCTCCAGCGACATGTCGGCCACTTCGTCCATGAAGAGCGTGCCGCCGTCCGCGAGTTCGAGCTTTCCCTTCTTCGACTGCATCGCGCCGGTGAAGGCCCCCTTCTCGAAACCGAAAAGCTCGCTCTCGACCAGGTCCTTCGGAATGGCGGCGCAGTTGATCTTGACGAAAGGAAAATCCCTCCTCGCACTCAACTCGTGTATGGCTCTCGCCACGAGTTCCTTGCCGGAGCCGTTTTCGCCCGTGACGAGCACCTTGCTCTCCGAAGCGGCGACCTTGCGGAGTTCTTGCCCGAGTCTCTGCATCGGCTCGCTCTCGCCGATCATCGTGAAGTCTTCGCGCTCCGCCCTCAGCAGTTCGTCGCGATGCGCTCTTATTCTGGCGGCTTCCAGGGCGTTCCTGATGGAGACGATGAGTCTCTCCGGCGCGAGAGGTTTCTCGAAGAAGTCGTAGGCGCCGAGCTTGAGCGCGGTGAAGGCGGTTTCGTAGCTTCCCTGGCCGGTCATTACGATTGCGGGTAGTTCAGGAAATTCTGGCCCCACGGTTTTCAAGAATTCGAGTCCGCTCATGCCGGGTAGGAAGACGTCGACGATCGCGAGGTTCACGTTGTTTTGCCGGAGCGAACGGAGGCCGGCCTCGGCGCTCGATTCCGTGAGGACGGCGAAACCTTCGTCCTCGAGCATCCCTCGAAGCGAGCGTAGAATTTCCGCCTCGTCATCCACTATGAGAATCACGTCTTTTCTTTTGTCTTGGTGCTTGTCCACCTTCAGAGCCTCAGTTCTCTGCCGGGCAGGTGAAGTTGAGTTTCCTGCCCGCGCCGGACCACGCGTAGTGCTTCAAACGGGCATCGACTGCCGCCCGTTCTGCCAACGACCAGTGACGGAGAAAACCACAAAGTGCCGCGTCTTGGCTATTGTACCGAAAGTAGAGCAGCCGTCAAGGGGTGGAGTCTGATACCACGGCTGGCGAGGCGGAGGTCGCGCCGGGCCTGTCAATGATCTTGTCGGAGAGAGACTCGTCGCAGACCCTGCGGACGTAGACCGTCCGGACTTCGGGGTAAGCAAAGAACACCTGGTCGGCAAGAAACAGATTCTCTCTTTCCATGAGGCTCGTCACGCGCGGTTCTTTGCACCTCGAAGCAAGCGCCACTCCATCGATTTGTTTCCCGGTGGCAGTGGCGTACTCCAGATAGACGAGAGGACCGTCTTTCTCCATTCCGACTACTCTCGAGAGGAGTCCTGGTGACGAGTTCTCGGTCGCCGCGAGCCGAGGGACGAGCATCATTTTCATGGAAGAATCCAGTATTTGCTTCAGCGAGCCCGTTATCGACAAGGCCGTGAGGTCGAGAGTTTTTCTCAGCACTTCCGGGCCTTCAGGCCAAGTGTTGGCGCCGAGCGCGAGGTAGAAGACTTTCATCCTGTGGTTAATTCCCAGTAGAAGAGAAGGTCCCTCGTCACCCAGGATGCTCACGTCCTCCATGCTTCCTTGCCAGGCGGAAGGGCAAAGCCAGAGCTTGTAGAACGGATGGTAGTCAAAGCCGTTGGGATGATGGACGACCACCGAGCCGTCTTCGATTCTTATCAGGACTGCCTCCGACGGACCCGTCCATTTTCGGGGGACCTGTCTGCGCTTTATGCTTGCCACGCTCCATGTCTGCGGAAGAACCTTCTCGAGCGAAGCCACTATCTCCTCGAGTCCGAAGTCGATTGCAGATAGTTGGGACACTCGAGGCGATTGGCCTGAGGCTAGAGGAGGGGCAGAGGCAGAGGTAACGAGGAGAGGGGCGTCGGAGTCTTCAACAATGGAACTAGGGTCGGGAGCCGCGGTCGGGCTCGAGACGGAACTAGGGTCGGGAGAAGGCGCGACCTCAGCCGGAAGCTCATTCGCGAGAGCCCAGGCGACAAGCGAAAGCACCAGGATTGACGAACCTGTCAGAAGGAGGCAGAGTTTCTTGAGGCCCATTCTACGATGCAACTCCATTGGTCCGAATTGTCTCGGGCCGTCCGCCGCCCGATGTCGTCTGGAAGAGTCCGACGTCATGCCGAGCTCAGTCGCGGAATCTTGCGCTGCGCCGGCAAGACGATTCTCACAAGCGTGCCCCTTGTTTCCTGGCTTTGAATGAAGACCTTTCCGCCGTGCTGCGAGACGATCTTGCTCACCACTGCAAGGCCCAGGCCCGTTCCTCCCTTCTTAGTCGTGAAGTGAGGCGTCATGACCTTGCCGATGATGGTTTCTGGAATCCCGGGACCCGTGTCTCTGAATGCAATCTCTATATATTCTTTGGCTCCCGCGTTTGATGACGCTCCACCATTTGGCGACGCGCAGGAGTTCGAATTTACCTCAGACTCGTTTGCCCGTTTGGACGAGATCCAGAGGGTGCCGCCTTCAGGCATTGCCTCCGCCGCGTTCTTGACCACGTTGAGGACAGCCATTCTTATCTGCTGAGCGTCGGCAGGAACGGCCGGCAGGGAAGCGTCGAGCGACAAGTCTATCCTGAGAAAAGATGTTCCCTCCTGCGTCGATCGGTAGAGTTCCGCGACTTCACTGATGATCCCGTTGACGTCTATCGGAGCGAATACAGGGTCGGGCAGCTTCGCAAAGTCCGAGAACGCCGTCGCGAGTCTCTCCAAAGAACTCACCTCTCCGAGTATCGAATCCAGACTGTCTGAAAATCTTCGCCTGTTTTCTTCGTTCAACTGCTCCAGACACGTGTGCAGGCGATGGAGAGAGAGTTTGATGGGCGTCAGAGGATTTCTTATTTCGTGCGCTGCGTAGCGGGCGACGTCCTGCCACGCCGCTATTCTCTCCGCGCGGGCAAGTTGTTCCTTGTACGCCCTCAGATCCCGAGTCATCTGGTTGAAGGAATCCACGAGATACCCTATTTCTCCCCCGGCCTTCACGACCACTTTCTCGTCGAGATCCCCGGCTGCGACCCGTTTCATTCCTTCGGTGAGCCCGAGGATGGGCTTACTGAGCTGTCGAGCCAGGAACGCGGCGGTAATGAGAGACACGATTGCGGCCACGGCGAAGAGGATCGCCGCGGTCACCCACACGTACTCCTTCTCCACGCGTCTGTAAATCTCGAGCTGCCCGTAGTGCACCAGTCCGTCCGTCACTTCGCTGACGTTTGCGAAGAAATCTTCGCCGAGCCAGTAGCCGATGACGAGGACGACGCCGTCGCTTTTCTCTCCCGCCGTCGCGGTCTGCGCGCTCCCCGCGTCTACGCTGGTCCTGCGCGCTCCCGCCGCACCAGCCGCGTCCGGGATCCTGACCGGGAGGGCCACGTAGCCGGCTTCGCTGCGCATGGCGTCGTTGCTTTCGACAGCCCGCCTCACGAGCTCATCCGAGAAAGCTCCCGGCGAGGGCACGGCAGTGTCGGCCACCTGTGCTCTCAGGCGCCACGAGTTGTCCTCTTCTTCGTACACTTGCAGAAAATCAACCGCAAGGGGCTCGAGCTCGCCGGCCAGAAGGCGCTCCGCTTCGTTCCATCGTCGAGCCCTGAGAAGCAGCACAAGGCGCGTGTCGCCGGTCAACCGAGGCGAGAGCGAGCGCAAGTCCGCCTCGTACTTGCTCAAGGATTTCCTCGCAAGCACAAGAGAACTCTCTAGAGCTCTCTTCATACCCGGGCTCTGCCGAGCGTCTATGCTCTGACTGAGCCTTCTCGAGGCAACGATAGTAAGCCCGAGAAAGGGTAACAGCGAAGTGAGAATGAAGAGCAACGTGAGTCTTTCACGAAAACTTGGGGGACGTCCGAAGATAGTAGTCTACCTCTCTGAAATCAGAGCCCGGCCTAGGGCAGGCACAAGGCTCTTGGCCCCCGGAATGGTAACCCCTACCCCGGCGCACTATAATTATACCGCAAGATCGGGGGGTAGTTCAAGAAAAAGATGAAACGGCAGCCTAACTCGTGCCCCAAGGCCGATGTGCGCGGCGGCCGCGCGTGTGAGGCGCTACTTACCGGCCTGCGCGCCTAACTGCCCACAGGCGGCCATGATGTCGCTTCCCTTGCTCTTCCTCAAGGTGACCGCAGGCGCACGCGGGTAGAGTATCTGCATGAAATTCCGAACGGCTTCCTCTGAGGGCTTGACGAATCTGGCGCCCGGCGAGTCGTTGAATTCAATGAGATTGATCTTCGATGGTAGCGAGGATGCGATGGCGGCGAGACGCTTGGCGTCGGCGGGTTTGTCGTTCACACCTCCGATGAGAACGTATTCGAGTGTGACGCGCCTGCCTGACTTTTGAGCAAAGTACTCCACGGCGGCGAGTACGTCTTTCATTCGATAGGCCGTTGCCGCCGGTACAAGCTTGGCCCTGAGTTCGTCGGTCGTGGCGTTGAGAGACAGGGCCAGCCCCACTCCCAGCTCTTCTTTCGCGAGCCTCCTTATTCGGTCCGGAATTCCGCAAGTGGAAACGGTGATCCGCCTGCCGCCGACGGCCAGCCCGTCCGGGTGTTCCATTATTCGAATTGCCTTCACCGTGCCGTCGTAGTTGTCGAGCGGCTCTCCCATTCCCATGAAGACGACGTTGAAGGCGTGCGGGGCCGACTCGGCCACGGAGCGGAGGAAGAGGATCTGTCCGAGGATTTCGGAGGCGCTCAGGTCTCTCTTCAGTCCCATTCTGCCCGTCACGCAGAAAGCGCAGTGAAAACGGCACCCCACTTGAGAGGAGATGCAGAAAGTGTCTTTGTTTCGCATGCCGATGAGCACGCACTCGATTTTCATGCGGTCGGCAAGTGAGAGGAGGTACTTAAACACCTTGGCCTTCTCCGAGGAGATGCACTTGACAAGCCGAGGCATTTCTATGACAAACTCGGCGGCTAGGGCCTTGCGAAGGTCTCTTGAGAGATTGTGCATGGAATCGAACTCGAAGGCGCCCTTTGCGTAGACCCACCCGAAAATCTGCCTCGCCCTATACCTCTGTTCTCCCACGACGGGTTCGACGAGCTTCGTCAATTCATCGAGTTGGAGCCCGAGAACGTTCGGGCGACGGTCGGCTTTGCTCACTGGCATGATCGAAATCCTCCAAGATTGCACTGCATGATAACTTGTTGAAGCTCGGGCGTCAAGAGGAGCTTCATATTCCACATATGCGGATATATGCATATTCTTGTTGACAAGTTGCGTCGCCGGTGACATACAGGATCTGTGGGGTGAAACAGTAGTGCGGCAGCTTCGCTGCGCGCGACGGGGGTCGGCTCCGGGGCCGACAAATTCCCACAACGGCGGAAAGGGAGGAGCAGTTGAAGGTTTCCTCGCGAGACGCGGTCAGGGTTTTCAGGGCCCTTTCGGACGTCACCAGGGTGGAAATAGTCCAACTCCTTGGAAAGGCGCCGAAGAATGTGACCGAGTTGACGTCCCTTGTCGGAGTCTCTCAACCCAAGGTCTCGAGGCATCTGAAAATCTTGAGAGACGCAGGGCTTCTGAAAGATCTGCGACGGGGAAAGTGGGTCTGGTATGAGCTTGCCGCGCCTGGAAGCGGCGACGCGGCGAATGCCGCCTTTTCCATCATCGACTCGCTTCTCTCCGGCAAGGAGCCCGCAAGCTCACGGCCGGGAGCCCGAGCGCCGGAAGCCCGAAGACCGGGACTACAAGCAGCAGGACCGCAAGTCCGGCCTCGAGCGCGGGAGACAGCTCGTGCGGCGACGGCAAGAGTATCCGGAGGTCGCGTAACTGGTGAGCCTGGTTCGAGAACGCCGGCGCGTCGTGAGCCCAAACCTTCTCGAAAGGCTGGGCCGCATGTCGAGAAGGGGAGCCCGCAACAGAAAGAGATGGAGGATTTTCTCCTATGAGCGACGGCTGAGATGCCGGGGGGGATGCAGGCCGCGAGAGTCGGGCCTCGCTGACCGCCTGAGTTTGGCCTAGACAACACGATTGGAGTCCGATGGAGGAAACGGTGGGTTCAATCCAGCGAGTGGGAGGTTTCGACATAGGCACCAACTCAGTGCGCATTCTTGTTGCCGACATTGACAGTTTCAGCCGAGTAGTGGCCAGTTTCAGGCTGGGTTTCGCGGTGCGGCTTGGAGAGGGGCTCTCTTCAACGGGCAGAGTGTCCGAGGTCGCGCTCGAAAGAACCTGCAGAGTGCTTGGCAAGTCTACACTTCTTGCACGAAGGCTCGGCACTTCGAGAATCCTGACCGGAGCCACGCACGCCCTGCGCGTTGCCGCGAACTCCGCCGACGTTGTCGGCGCCCTCGAAGAAGCCGGCGGCCTGCCCATAAACGTCCTCACGCCTGAAGAAGAAGCGTACTACGTCTACACGGGCGCTCTTTCCGACAGTTTCTCCTACAAGTCTCCAAGCGCGATGGCGGGCAGAGCGTCTGAAGTCGGTGGCGCCGCGGGCGGCTCGTTCTCCCTTCGTCGTGAAGATCGCGCCGAAGAGGTGAGTGGGTGTGGTTTCGTGATTGACGTCGGCGGGGGGAGCACTGCTCTCATCAAGGGGACCGACACCGGTACGATTCGCTCCTCCACGCTGCCTCTCGGCTGCGTGACACTGACCGAGGAATTCCTCAAGCATGACCCACCTACGCCGGATGAGCTCCAGGCTCTCGAAGACCACGTGGTGACCGAGCTATCGAAGGCCCGGCCGTCCGTGCTTCCCGAGGCAGAAGACTGCGTCACCGGAGTCGGCGGAGCAGCGACGTCGATCGCCGCGATCTCACTCGGGCTCCCGTACTACGACTCAAGGCGGGTCGAGGGGCACATCCTCGCCGGAGAAGAGATCGAGCGCTGCGCTCAAAGACTCTCCAAGTTGACACTCGAGGAGAGGGAAGAGATCGAAGCGCTCGGAAGCGGAAGAGCGGAAATCGCCGTGGCCGGGGCCTTCGTTCTTTCCCTCGTCGCTCGTCATCTCAACGTGAAACGCCTCACGATTTCCACTAGGGGACTTCGCTACGGCCTGGCGTTGGAGGCCGCAGCCCATCCTGCAGGCTGAGCCGCATCACGAAAGCCTGCCAGCCTCTACGAGAGATCTGGACGCAATTTAGTTTGCAGACATTCGCCCTCTTGTTATAGAATCTTATGGCCTTTTCCGTGAGACGACGTTCCGAGAATCACACGACTGAGTCGAATTTCCTGTCGGTCAGGAGGGAGGAGTAACCATGTACACTGCTCTTAAGGAATCGCTTCGTACCGAGCTCCAAAAGATTCGTGACGCGGGTCTTTACAAAGAAGAGCGCATCATCATGACCCCGCAAGGGGCCGACATCAGAGTGAAAGACGGCGAAGTGACTAACTTCTGCGCTAATAATTACCTCGGTCTCGCAAACCATCCGCGCCTTATCAAGGCCGCGAAGGAAGCGCTTGATAAGCGAGGATACGGAATGTCCTCCGTGCGCTTCATATGCGGGACGCAAGACATCCACAAGGAGCTCGAGAGTCAAATTTCCTCGTTCCTTCATACGGACGACACGATACTTTACTCCTCCTGCTTTGACGCCAACGGCGGGCTCTTCGAGACTCTGCTGGGCGAGGATTGCGCGGTGATAAGCGACGCGCTCAACCACGCGAGCATCATCGACGGCATCAGGCTGTGCAAGGCGGAGAGATTGCGCTTCGTGCACAACGACATGAGCGACCTGGAGAAGTATCTGAAGGACACGCAGAAGAACAGGCTGAGACTGGTCGCGACAGACGGCGTCTTCAGCATGGACGGCGACATCGCGAAGCTGGACGAGATATGCGTTCTGGCAGACAAGTACGACGCCCTCGTGATGGTTGACGACTCCCACGCCACGGGCTTCGTCGGCAAGACCGGCAGGGGAAGCCCGGAGCACCGCGGCGTCATGGACAAAGTCGACATCGTCACAAGCACGATGGGCAAGGCGCTCGGCGGTGCCTCTGGCGGCTTCACGAGCGGCCGGAAGGAAATAGTCGAAATCCTGAGACAGCGTTCTCGGCCCTATCTGTTCTCCAACACGCTGCCTCCAGTCATTGCCTACACGGCCATCGAAGCGTTCAAGATGCTGAAGGAAACCACGGAGCTGAGGGACAGGCTCGAGAAGAACACGATGTATTTCCGCAAGGAGATGACGGGCAGAGGCTTCCAGATAAGGCCCGGCGTGCATCCCATTATCCCGATCATGCTCGGCGACGAAAAACTCGCCCACGACTACGCGCGCGACCTTCTGAAGGAGGGGATATACGTGATCGGGTTCAGCTATCCCGTGGTGCCGCGCGGAGAGGCCAGAATAAGGGTTCAGATTTCTGCCGCCCACACGGAGCAGCATTTGGACAAGGCCATCGCCGCCTTTACGAAGATTGGCAAGAAGTACGGCGTGGTGAAGTAGTGCCGTGGAGGTAGACAATGAGAAAAACGCTTTTCAAGAATGAGCCTCTTACCGATTTCTCGGTTCCTGCGAACAAGAAAAAGATGCAAGAGGCCGTTGAGAGCGTTAAGGCTCATCTGGGCAAAGAGTATCCTTCGATTGTCGGCAACCAGAAGCTCTTTCTGACCGGAAAGTTCACTTCGTTCAACCCCTCTCAGAAAGACCAGGTAGTCGGCGTATTTCAGAAGGCAGACGAAACGCACGCCGACATGGCAGTGAAGGTGGCCGCGGAGACGTTCGGGGGGTGGAGTCTGGTGCAGCCTGCCAAGAGGGCAGACTACCTGTTCAAGGCCGCTTCGATAATGCGAAAGAGGCGACTCGAGCTGGCCGCATGGATGGTGTTTGAGGTGGGTAAGTCGTGGGTCGAGGCGGACGGGGACGTTGCCGAGGCAATCGACTTCCTGGAGTTCTATGGGAGAGAGATGCTTCGCTACGCAGGGCGCCAGCCTCTCACGAAGTACCCCGGCGAGAAGAACGACCTGAAGTACATACCGCTCGGAGTGGGCATCGTGATCCCGCCCTGGAATTTCCCGCTCGCAATCCTTGTGGGTATGACGTCGGCCGCCATCGTGTGCGGAAACACGGTCGTCCTGAAACCCTCCAGCGATTCGCCGACCATTGCGGCTAAGTTTGTCGAGATAATGGAGGAAGTGAAGCTTCCCCACGGAGTCCTCAATTTTCTTCCCGGCAGCGGCGGCATAATCGGCAATGCGCTCGTGGGACATCGAAAGACCAGGTTCATCGCGTTTACCGGATCCAAGGAAGTCGGGCTTGGCATAGTGGAACTCGCGGCTCACCATCAGCGAGGTCAGATATGGATAAAAAGGGTCATCGCCGAGATGGGCGGCAAGGATTCCATAGTCGTTGACTCGGGCTGCGACCTGGAAGCTGCGGCTGCGGGCGTGGCGGCTGCGGCGTTCGGTTTCCAGGGCCAGAAGTGCTCTGCCTGCTCGAGAGCAATCGTGGTGAAGAGCGTCTACCAGAAGTTCATCGACAAGCTCGTGCCCAAGGTGAAGGCCTTCAAAGTGGGCCCTGTCGCCAACCATGAGAACACGATGGGACCGGTCATAAACCAGGCCGCCATGGATTCCATCATGAAGTACATCGAGATAGGAAGCAGCGAAGGGCGGCTTGTCACCGGCGGTTCTTCTCTGGGTGGCAATGGGTTCTTCATCGAGCCGACGGTCATCAAGGACGTGCACCCGAAGGCCAGGATTTCGCAGGAAGAAATTTTCGGGCCGGTGCTCGCCATAATCAAGGCCGACGACTATGATGACGCCATCGCCATAGCGAATGACACCGAATATGGTCTCACCGGCGCAGTGTACACGAAGAGCAAAGGCAGAATAGAGAAGGCAAAGGACTTTTTCCACGTAGGGAATCTTTACATCAACAGGAAGTGCACCGGAGCGTTAGTGGGTGTCCACCCCTTCGGAGGTTTCAACATGAGTGGGACCGATTCGAAGGCAGGTGGAAGGGATTACTTGATGCTCTTCACGCAGGCGAAGGCGATCAGCGAGAAGATAATAAAGTAGCCCCCGGGCTGTAAGGCAGAACAGGCACCTACTTGGCAGGACGTTGGGCACGGCGCGAAAATGAAGTCACGCCGTGCCCAACTATTTTGCAGACGTCACGTGTCCAGGAATCGCCCGCGCTGCGGCGCAGGTCACAACGTCAAGGCTCCACCTCAGTTACTTCGGGCAGATCGTCCATTATCAGCATCGGCCCGTCGCAAGACCTGAGGAGCGAGAGGCCCTGTGTTTCTTCGCCCGCCGAGAGCCCCAACAGGGTCTGGAAAATCGACTTCCTCGGTCTGTTGACGTACACGACTTCCACGTCGCCCTTGAGGCCGGCGAGCTTCTTCGCTTCCTGGATCGCTTCCTCGACGCCGCCCAGCTTGTCCACCAGGCCGATTGAGAGAGCCCTCCTTCCGGTGTAGACGTGGCCTCCTCCGATCTTGCGCACGTCCTCTGGCTTGAGCCCTCTGCCGGAGGCCACTTTCTCGACGAAGTAATCGTAGAATCGATCCACCATGTTTAACATCATGCTCATTTCTTCATCGCTCATGTGCCTTGACGTAGAGTACATGTCGATGTGCTCGCCGCGCTTGAAGGTCTCCAGGTTTATGCCGAGTTTCTCGTACGTGCCGCTCAGTATGGGCTTGAGGCCGGTAGCGCCTATGCTCCCCGTCAGTGTGAGCGGGTCGGCGATTATCTTGTTGGAGTTCATCGCAATCCAATATCCACCCGAACCGGCCACGTAACCCATCGAGGAAACGACGGGTTTCTTCTTCTTGGTCTTCTCTATCGCGTTCCAGATCGCGTCCGAGGCATAACCGTCACCGCCGGGGCTATCTATACGCCAGACTACGGCTTTGATGCTCTTGTCCTTCTCGACTCTCGAGAGCATCTTGGTCATTGTCTCGTGACCCATGAAGTTGCCCTCCATGAAGTCGCTTCCGTTCTTGCCTGGCAGAATGGCTCCCATCGCGAACACGACGGCCACCTTCTTCGGCTGGCCCCAATCGTATCTCCGATGCGTGAGCTTGGAGAGCTTCAAGTGTTGGTCCACCTTCGCGTCCGCCATCTTGGACACGAGGCTGTCGGCGGCATCATAGAAGCCGATTTCGTCGACGAGCCCCTCCGCCTTCGCGTCCACCGGCATGATGATACTCCCGTCAGCAAGCGCCCTCAGCTTCTCCTTGTCCATGCCTCGGTCTTCGGAGACGGCGGAGAGCCACTCGTTGTAGACGTCGTCCATTATCTCGTCGATCTGCTGTTTGTATCCCTCGGGCAGCTTGTCCTCGGTAAAGTTGGCGTAGGCGCTCTTGTACGCGCACTCTCTGCAGGGGAATCGTTCAAACTCTATGCCGAGCTTCGCCAGGAAGTTCTTGTAGAGAAGCATGGTCCTGCCGAAGCCGAACGGCCCTATCGTTCCGGCAAAGGGGGTGACGATCTTGTCGGCGGAGGCCGCGAGGTAGTAATCGCTGAAGTCTCCGTTTCCGTCAAGGAATGCGACGACCGTCTTGCCTTCGTCCCTGCAACGCTTGACCTCGTCCCTCATCTCCTCGATCACCGCAAAATTGCTGATTCCTCTTATGTTGAGAAGAATCCCCTTGACCCACTTCTCTTTTCTGGCTCGTCTGAGCTCCTCGAGTACGGGGAACGCGTTGCTGTACTTCGCGCCCAGCGTGAATAGCCCCTCGCTCGATTGATCCCTCAGGTTTCCCTGGACGTTCAGCTTGATGACCTTGGAAGCGGGCTTGACCACCGAGCGCTGTAGCTCGGTCGAGCTGGAGACGTAGTAACTTGACCTGTCCGGACCGTCCTCCTCACTCTGCCCCGAGTAACCCAGGGAGTTACGGAGGAAGTTGAATCCGACGCCGAATCTCACGTCTCCGCGGCCGTCTACGTCCCTATAGCCGGCGTTCAGGATCAGGCCGTCGATGGGTTCCAGTTCCACGCCGTAGCGAAGGGCGAGATCTGCAACGTCCGTGTGTTCGTCGAATTCCGTATCCAGCGTGAAGGTGAGCCTGTTTCCTAGAGATCCCATTCCGGGTAGGGGTCTTATCCCCGCGCCGACTTCATAGAATCGTGAGAGAACATCGTCTCCGTAGTGAGGCTGATTGATGTTGCTGAGCTTTGCCCCCAACGAGAAGTGCCCGCACGGCCTCACAAGTAGAGCCGTACCATAAGAAAACGCCTTCGAATTCCTCTCGTCCTCCATCCTCTGCCAGTTCCCGAAGAAACCCAGTCTCGCAAAGGACGATACTGAAAATCCCACGCCCGTCAAGAACGCTTCTTGCTTCGGCTTTGTGTCCCAGTCGCCGGAGTGTACGTATCCGAAGGAGAGAGCCTTGAGCTGAATTGAGAAGCTACTCAGCCTTTGCCGGCTGTTCTCCAACGTGCCGCCGTAAAATGTCCCGACGCCGCTGCGTAGCCCAATGGCAGCCGGGTTGGTAAAGACGGACTGAGGCCCGTCGCTTGTGGCCATACTTGCGCCGTCGGGAGTCCAGGCGAGGACACTCCAGACCGGCGACAGGTCCGACGGTGTCGGAGACGCTGCCGACGAGCTGCCGGGGCCGAAGAGCAGGGCGGCCAGCAGAACAGCCCCCGGTAGCAGTTTCAGAGAAGACCGTAACGACTTCATCGAACCCTCCTTCTGGGATACGTTTGTGACCAGTCCCATAACGTGGCCGGTCCTACGATCTGTTCCGTTGATCTATTCCGTCGTGCGTCCAATCGTCTGTCTTGGCGTACGTTCTATGATACGCTACTGGAGTGCGACGGGGTGCAAATTCTTGAGCAACCGGGCGGTTTTGCGTTGACTTTGGCCTGTTTGTGCCTTATAATGTCTGTGGACGAGCAACGGGGTTGGCACTTTGTCTTCAGGTCGGCCTCCTTGCTTTCAAATCATGTTCGTGCCTTGGAACATTCTGGGGTAGGGGTTGGATCCTATCCAAAGGTTTTCTGTGTCCTGCAGATCACCTAGAGGCGGTTCTCTCTTTCCTTAGAGCGTCCGTGGAAAAAGGAGCTGGTCACTGATGATTCATCGCAGAACGGGTGTGGCGGTGTTGGCTTTCCTGGCTCTCATCTTCATGATCACTTCTTGTGCCGATTCCGTGGCGGCGTCTTCGTTCGTAAGGCATGAGTCTTGGGCCAAGCACGAGCTGACTTCACCTCACCGTTTCAGCGGGTTAGTATTCTCTCCCACCGGCGACCCGGACGAGATCGCCACTGCCATCTGTCCCGGCGGGAAAGGGCTGACCGGAGAGACCGGCGATCTGATTGATGCGCAGCCCGCCGAGAATGGCTGGCTGAGCGGCCGTGTCGCGGTGCGCAGTGCGATATTGCGCTACCTTGTGCGCTGCTTTCAGGTCGTGAGGTAAAGGATCACTGATACGTCCTTTTGAATTGGAGAGCGTTCTTCATTCGGAGGCCCATTTAGATGGAAAACGACTCTCGCAGTGATAAGGGCTTATGTCCTGACGAACTGCACCCGATCTCGATTGTAGAGAAGGATGAAGAGATCGGAAATATACATTTCGACGCGTCTAACTTCTCGGGCGCTCTTGACTACTTTGCCAAGGCGAGGGGGTCCGCGCTCGAGCTTTCTCTCAATACAAAAGCAGCCTACCTAGACCTCAAGATTGCTTCCTGCTACAAGGCGAAAGGTGATCACGGCCGCGCGATCGAGTACGCGGTGCTCGCCAAGGAGACTTTCCGCAAGGAGAATGACCTGCTTGGTTTGGGCAGAGCATACTGCTTGGACGGGATGCTTCACGCCGAGATTGGCCGCTACGGGAAGGGGCGGAGGCTTTGTGAGACCGGTCAGAGATTGTTGAAAGGGACCGGTGAGTTCCTCGAGCTGGGCAAGGTCCAGAACTGGCTCGGCTTCATTCATACCCGGCTCGGAAACATTCCCAAAGCAAGAGAGTATTTTGAAGGGGCGCTCGTTGCCTTCCGTAGCGTTCAGAACGACGACGGGATTTCCCAGGCCTTGAACAATCTCGGCATCCTGCACAAGAATCTGTCCGAATGGCGCGAGGCAGCAGGATTTTTTGAAAAAGCTCTGGCAATAAGCGTAAAAAGCGGCAATTTCGCGCGCATGGCCACCTATTCTCTGAACCTGGGCATTGTGCATTTCAGGCTCGGCGAGTGGGGACTTGCGCTGCGGGAGTTCTCCAGAAGCCTTGAGATCTGCACGCAGATCGGAAACAGGGCAGGAGCCGCGCGAACCAGACTGGCCGCGGCGAACGTCAGCCTGCGCAAGAGAGAATGGGCCGGCGCCGAGGCCTCGTACCGTGACGTACTTGCGACAAGCCGAGAGCTTGGGTGCAAACGCGAAGAGGTCCTCGCGCTGGAATTCCTGGGAGAACTGGAACTCACCAAGGGCAATTCGGATAACGCTCTCGAACTCTTGAAGGAAGCCGAGGCCCTGGCACTCGAGATTGCACCGAGGGGAGACCTCGTCATGGAGGTGGCCAGGCGTGCCGCGGAAGCCCACCTTTCCCGCGGTGAGATTGATGACGCACTCGCTGCTGCTGAGAGGGCCGCTGACATCGCTCGCTCCGTGGGTGATCGTTGCGAGGAAGCTCTAGCAAGGCGAGTGACCGGAGTCGCACTGTGGCATAAGGGCGAGTGGGAAAAGGGACGGCAGATCATAGAAGACGTTCTCTCGACGCTCACGAGCGTTGGTGAGAGGTTTGAAGTCGCAAGAACTCTTCTCATTTCAGGAAAGGCGATTGTCTCTGAACTCCCCGGTGGCGGTGTGAGCGGAGAGCTGTCCGACAAGGCGGTCTCATTCCTGCGGCAGGCCATGGGAGTTTTCTTGAGTTTTGAAGTGAAGGGTTGGGCGGCCCTCGCGATAGTTGAATTGGCTCGATTTTATCTCACGAAGGCCGTGCCCGACGAATCGCTCAATCACATAGACGAGGCCGAGAGGCTCTTGAGCGACGTGGAGGAGCCCGAAATCCACGCTGCTCTCGCCGGTGTGAGGGCGGCGCTTGAACAAGCTTTCGTCAGTTCCACTCTTTCGTCCTCCAGCGAATTCAAGATACTCGAAGAGCTGGGCAAGCTCCTCGGTGGCGACGAGGACCCCGAAAGAACGCTGGACGAACTCATGCAGTTGATCCTGGCGCGTTCCGACGCCGACCGGGGTCTCATTGCTTTTGTAGCGGACGGAGCGGAGCCTCATATCTGGGCGGTCAAGAGGCTGTCCTCGAAGGAAGCTCTCGGCATCATCGGCTCTCTGAGGGAGGCTCTACCGGCTGAAATGGCCGGTTCGCCTCGCGTCGTCACAAGCATCCGCTCGGACAAGATACTGTCACAGCTTCCGGCGCTCGAGCGCGTTCAGAGCTTTGCGCTCGTGCCCCTCAACCTGCCCTCGGGCCAGAAGGGAATCGTCTACGCGGATAGACTCGTGGGCAATCGCCTTGGTGCCTTCAAGCAGAGGGAGCTAAATCTCCTCGCCGTCATGTCCGGCATCGCCACGCTTGCTGCGGTCGAGGCCGAAAGGGTCGTGCGGATGAGGGAAAGCGCGGCTCGGAGGCAAAGGCTCGATTTCACGCGCTCCTTCGACGGAATAGTGACGCAGAACAAAGAGATGCTCGAGATACTCAGCCTCGTCGAGAAAGTCGGATCGAGCTCCGCCACCATTCTTATACTGGGAGAGACAGGGACGGGGAAGGCCCTGGTCGCCGAAGCCATACATAGCTGTAGCCCACGGAAGGACAAGCCGTTCGTTCCGATAAGCTGCTCCTCAATACCCGACTCGCTCCTTGAAAGCGAGCTTTTCGGCCACGTGCAGGGTGCCTTCACGGGCGCCATTCGCGACAAGAGAGGGCTTTTTGAAGAAGCTGAAACGGGCACCGTATTTCTGGATGAGGTCGCCAAGACGACGAAGAGCATACAGGCCAAGCTCCTTCATTTCCTGGACAAGAAGGAAATCCGGGCCGTGGGCTCGACGAAGTGGAAGCGTGTGGACGGCCGCATCATATGTGCCACAAACACCGACCTCAAGGTGATGATAAGAGAGGGCGAATTCCTCGAGGATCTCTACTACCGCCTCAGTGACATCACGATTTCGGTGCCGTCTTTGAGGGAAAGAAGAGATGACATCCCTCTCCTTATCGAGCATTTCCTCAAAGCTTCCGGCGCGCAAGACAACAAGCCCGTGCGAAGCGTCACCAGGGGAGCGATGCAGCTACTCATGGACTACGATTGGCCCGGCAACGTGCGGGAACTTGAAAAAACGGTGAAGAGAATGCTCGTTCTGGCTCCTCCGGTTGGCGAGCTTGGTTCCGAGTTGCTACCCCCCGAAATCAGGGAGCAAAAGATTGACGCGGTCGGGACCGGGGCGCTCAAGACCGAGGTGGAGAGAACGGAGCGCAGAGTCATTTCGGAAGCCCTCGAGAAACACGGTTGGAACAAGGCGCGCGCTGCAAAGTTCCTCAACATCAGCTATCCGACCCTCCTCAAGAAAATCGTAGAGCTCGACCTTGACCGCAGACATCACTCGAAGACTACCAACAGGGGCTAAACAACCTTTCTCAATTGCCTTTTTCCGTGTAAAGAAGATTTATACTCGTAATTGATTGCCGGTTAAGGCATTAGAGACGCTCCGGTGGAGACTATAAAGTCTCTTTACATTGAGCCGATCTTCACTTCGCTGCGAGCCTGGCGACCAAGTTTCCAGAGTCGGCTAACCGATTCCATTACAACTGATTACCCATGGTAACTTAATGCTCCATTTGTTGAGAACTTGGCACATTCAGTGCTCTTATAATGGAGCGTGGGGCTTCCGAAAGTGCGCCTGGGTTGGTCGGTGTCGGCCTGCGGAACCTGTAGACTTGAGCCCCGGCCTCAATAAATGACAGTGTGAAGCAAGGCTACCGGCTAACCCGGGGCACGCACTGAAGGCAGAGAGTCCAGAGCCCTCTGCAAATTTCTTGACAATTGGGCTGGGTGTGCTATCATAGAGTCAGATCTAAAATATCGTGAGTACTGGGAAGCGGCTCCCTTCTAATAGCAAGTGACCTCGTTCAAATGCCTGCTGGTGATTGCTTCCACAAAAGCCGCTTCCCATCTTCTTTTCCCCCCGGTTTTTTGATCCCCTCGCTTGACACGGCTCTGCTGCGAGCGTAGCGCGGCCTCGGCGTGTGGCGTTACAGCCACAGTTGTACCCTGTAGCAGCGTTGCATCGCCGTCGGAGGCCGGATCGATCTTGCCGAATCAACGACCCCCCTTTGGGCCGCCGCAGATAAGCGAGCGCGCAACTGGTTTTGTCTTGTCCTGTTATGCGGCGCCGGCGTGTGGTGGCATCGGTTGTGCAAACAGCTCCCGCGACCAAGCCCGTTAGTGGCACACCGCTTGCATAGGTGTGCTGATGGAGGTGAAAGAGATGAGAAGTAGCGCGCGTTGCCTGGCATTCAAGATGAGCTACGTGACACTCATGGTGGCTGCTCTTGCCGTTCTCTTCGCGGCGGGATGTATGGACGAAGACAACGATGTCTACGTGGATCGCACTCCTCCGAGGGCGCCGCAAGGAGTGTTCACCGTCACCGGAGATGGACAGGTGGACATCTATTGGCTGGCGAACCGCGAGTCCGACCTCGGCGGCTATAGGATCTACTGGAACGACGAGGCAGCAGGTTACTACGAATACGTGACCACCACTTCCGGCACGCATTTTACCGACACGGACGTGACAAACGGCAACACCTACTACTACGCCGTATCGGCGTTCGACAGGGACGGGAACGAGAGCGATCTCAGCTACGAGACTGTCTCGGACACGCCGAGACCGGAAGGGTTTGATCTTGCTCTGTATGATTTTTCGGGACCCAATGCCGCGTTGAGCGGATACGTCTTCAGCGACGAGACAAGACAGTTGTATTCCCTGGCCGCGACACCCGCAACGGACATTTACTACGGCTACGTTGGCGAAGAGTGCGTGATGTTCACGTGGAATCCCGACCCCGAGTGGCCTCTGACCGACATACAGGACGGTGGCTACAGACCGCTCGCCGAACTTGATGACGCGCCTCCGGGGGGGTGGGCAGAGAGTGGTTGGGTCGTGCTCACCGAGGGACACAGCTACTTTGTGTGGACCAGAGACAACCACTACGCCAAGTTCTACGTGAAGAGTGTTCGGCCGGAATATGTCATCATGGACTGGGCCTACCAAGTGGACGCCGGAAATCCTGAACTTGCGAAAGAGAAACTGGCCAGACGCAGTGGCGACCTGGAACCCGGCACTCCGATTGAGCCGGTCGAATGAGGAGGTGTAGCGAAATGAGGGATCGCACCAGCAAAGACGGGACGAGTCTCACCGACCGCGTGGTACCGGGGCGCAAACTCGGGGACCTGTCGTTGTTCTCACTCTTGATTGCCGTCGCCGCGCTACCATTTCTTGCGGGTTGCATCGCCTACCTGCACACGAGCCTTCCCATCGTCATAGAGACGGGAGGGCACCACGGATACTACGGCGACCGCGGGTACAGTGCGAGGCCTCACCCGCAATACTATTGCTACGATTGTCACGGCTACACGTACTTTGATCCCTACTACGACTATTGTGTCCAGTATGGTTTTAGATTCAGATGGAGTGATTATCCGTCTGCCGGGAGATACTACAGACAACACTATCCGGTCATCGTGCAGAAGACGCCTCACTTCGGTGAGTACAAGTACAAGCCTGATTACAGGACGAGTTCGAAGTACGAGAGGCCTCCCGACTACGAGGCCTTGAAGAAATCGGAAGGGAGGACTTTCTACGAGGGAAGAAAGACTGCCGGCGAGAAGTCTATTGGCGGGAAGTCTTCTGCCTCGAAGGCGACGCAGGGAAAGAAGTCGTCAGGGAAGTCGTCCGTCGGAAAATAGCGGTTGCAGTTCCGTGAAGATCGGAACGCACAAAAGTGCACTGTACGCTCGCATCGAGAGGAGTGATCGGGAATGAAGCTGAAGATGTCGATGTTGCTCGCGAGTGTCCTCGCAGTGGTGAGCATGACTTCCTCGAGCCTTGCCATACAGCCGGCGGGCAGCCATGACGAGAGGGGTGGGGAGAGCGAGACCTACATGGAGAGGGAGTCTTATCGGCAATCTCCGCTCGTGATAGACGTCTGGACCGACCGGGGAGAAGGCGGGGTCTACTACGCGGGTGAGAGAATCCGGGTCTTTTTCAGGGCGTCGAGGGACTGCTACGTCACCATCTACAACGTCGATACGCAGGGCTACGTTCACCTGCTCTATCCGGCCGGATCCTTTGACGAGCATTTCGCGGCGGCCGGGGTGACCTACAGGGTGCCTTCTCGTCGCTCACCGTACGACCTCGTGATAGACGGACCGACCGGGATCGAGTACGTTGAGGCCGTTGCCTCCGTCGAACCGTTTCGCGCCAGGCCGCCGTGGTATCTGGATCCCGAATACGGTGAATGGCAGGACAGCCCTTGGAGCCTTTATGGGTCGGATTACGAAGACCACGCAGAGGACTACGACTACTACGTTGAGAGAGGTATCGTGCGGGGAGACCCGTTCCTTGCCATACAGAGCATAAATCGGCAAATGATCCCCGCGGACTATCCGTCGTCGTACTACGCCACCACTTACACTTCGTTCTACGTGGACAGAAGGGTTCAGTACCCTCGATACCTTTGCTACGACTGCCACCAGGGCCATTCTGGATTCGATCCTTACAGGGCGGGATGTGTGGTCTTTGACATTCGAGTCGACAGGACCTGGGTCTATTCTCCCAGAATCGTGCTTAGAGATTACAGACCCAAGTACTACTACGGGTTGAGAGAGACGGCCCCCGTGAGATACAAAGGTGAGCGCCACTTCTGGTCTTCCAAGGATGGGCTAATGACACTGAGGCGGCAGTTCTCCATTTCGAAGCCGAAGTTTGAGTCGGGTACGGCGGGGTCCGCGCCGCGCGCGGAGGAACGCTGGAAGGAACTGCCGGGTCCCTCGGCTCTAAAGAAGTGGAAGGCAGGCAAAGAACCCTCCGTTTCCGGCAAGACGGTAGAACTCAAGAAGCGGCTTGAATCCGAAGGCTTGTCGAGACCAAAGCAGGTCGAGGAAAAACAGAAGGAATATCAGCAATCACGCGGAACGAAGCAAGTACAGAAGCAAGTACAGAAGCAAGGACAAAAGCAAGAGCAGGGGCAAAGACAGGAGCAAGAACAGAAGCAAAAACAGAGACAGGAACAGGAGCAGGGACAGAGCAAGAAGCGAAAGTGAAGATAGAGGGCAGCAGTCCAGAGCCGTCCCGGCAGGGACAGAGTCGTTACACGAAAGGATTGCTGCCCTTGTTTCTTATGGAATTTGCCTGGGTTCAGAGTGTAGAATATCGTGTCGATATAGAGATTGCGGCCTGAAGGGCATCGAACCTCGGCAACCAAAACGGAGATTGCTTGACGGAGTCCTATTCTTCTTCCAACCGGTTAACCTGCGCCTGCCTCCTCGGACTTGTGCTGCTGGCTCACTTTCTGTTTGTGCCCGAGAGCGCCGCTTCGTCGAGTCGGGCCTCCGGGCCTCAGATTGCCGTTCCAACACCCGCATTTGTGCCCGGCTATCCCTTCAAGAAGGGGCCGGTCAACGTTCCCGAAAGACACAGATTCGAGCCTAGATCGCTTCTGCGGGAACACGGTCTGGAGGGCGCTAATCTTTTCAGTGTGAACGCGATTCCCGCCTCTCCGGACACGATCACGAAGAAGGTCCTCGCAATACTGGTCGATTTTTCGGATCAACCGTTCATTCACGAGAGACTCTTCGTGGAGAGGCACCTTTTCTTCTTCAAGCAATACTACTCAATCGTTTCCGGCGGCAGGCTACAACTCGAGCCCGTTGCCTCGGACAGCGTTTTCACGATGCCGTCACCCATGACCGAGTACGGCGCGGATGACGACCTGGGCCTGAGGCTTGTTCAGCTCGCACAAGACGCAGTGGAAGCCGCGGACAGTCTGATAGACTTCACCCTCTACGACGAGGTAATGATCATCCACGCCGGCCTGGCACAAGAGGCTGACATTCTGGGCGACAGCCCCGAGCTCATATGGTCCGCCAGTCTGGGGCCGGCCGAATTCGAGTACTACCTCCCTGACTCTCTGGGTCGCGTCGGCATCGCCACTAACGATACGCTGCCCGACGGTCGGCACAAGTACATACAAAACATAGCCGTGCTCCCGGAGGACGAATCTCAGGACGGCTACATGTTCAGCCCACTCGGGGTCTATGTTCACGAGTTCGGTCACTGCCTGGGCTTGCCGGACCTTTATGACACGGGGCCGTCCGGCAGTTCCGCTTCACAGGGAATAGGAAACTGGGGTGTGATGGGCACGGGCCTGTGGAATGCGAACGGCTATTCTCCTGCCGAACCTTGCGCGTGGAGCAAAGCCATACTCGGTTGGCGGCCCGTGCGTATCGTGTCTCGCTGCGACACGTGCGAGCTGTCCTATTCTGAAGGTGCCAATCAGTCGGGCGAGCTTGTCCTTGTTCCCATCGGCGGGAGGGAATACTTCCTCATAGAAAACAGGCTTCAAGATCCCAACGGCAACGGCACGTTCGACTTTGACGACACGGACCACGACATGGTCTTTGACACGTATGAAGATTCCTATTCGGGCGCCGAGTTTGACTATTTCCTGCCGGGCCTGGGCACTGGTTCCGGTCTTCTGATATGGCACGTCGACGAGCAGCAAATCGAGGCAGGGATGCCTTACAACACGGTCAATGCCGACAGGTTCCACAAGGGAGTCAGCCTGGAGGAGGCGGACGGAGTGGAGGACTTGAGCCAGCCACTCTACTCTGCTGAGAGTTACGGCAGCGCGTTCGACAGCTTCAGGGAAGGGAACAACACGAGCTTCACACCTTCCAGTCTTCCCAACAGCGACGGGAATTACGGCGGGAAGAGCTGGGTTTTCATCGAGGATATCGGTGCCGCCGGTCAGTCGATGAGCTTCAGTGTGGAGATCGGCAAGAGACAGAGCAACTGGCCCGTCTCCACACTCGCCGCATTCGGAGCCAATCATCCGAACGCGGCCGATCTTGACGGCGACGGCAGTCCCGAACTCGTGGCTTGCGATGAGGACGGCAATCTTTACGTGCTTAGAGGAGACGGCACGACATATCTCGGTTCGGGGTCCGGTCCCTTGAAGACACTGGGAGAGAGAGTCCTTTCGTCTCCCGTCTTGGGCGACATAGACGGTGATGGACTCAATGAAATCGTTGTCGTCGCGGCGAGCGGAACCGTCTTTGCGTGGAACGGCGAGGACGGGAGTGAAGTCAGGGATGGTGACGATAACCCGGCGACGGACGGAGTGCTGGCACAGGTTACGCCGGTCGGCCGGACGGACGCAATCCTGAGCCGATGGAATGATGAGGGCCGGGACGCGCTCATTTTCGGTGGTTGCTTCGCGGACACGGCATTCGAACCTCCCCTTGCGGATTCCCTGTATCCGCTCCACGTCGTACTTGCGAAACCCGACTCCGTCGAGACCTTCACCTGGCTTTTCCCTGGCCCCACCTTCAGAGCACCCGTTGCCTGCGACCTTGACGGAGACGGAACGGAAGAGATTCTTGTCACGACGGGGTCCGGCGACGGCCGAGGGAGGTTAAATCTGATCGACGACCCCGGCGTCGTCTCGAGTGACCCACAGTTATGTGACTGCGAGCTCGGCGGAGACTCGGTCGAGTTCGTAGAGATAGTCGCGGGCGACCTCGACCTCGACACAACAATGGACATCGCGGGTGCCGACACGAGAGGTAGACTCCATCTGATGCACGTCTCGGTTCCGTCCGGGGAGTGGACCGAGCTCGCAGGTTGGCCCGTGGATCTCGTCGCCCGTGATTCGCTGGATCTCGTCGGCGAAGACACCAGCAGGGCCGCCTCAATATCGATAGGGGAAATCGACAACGACGGTCGCCTCGAAGTGCTTGCCACCTTCGGCAGCAGAGCATACGCGGTCAACTACAACGGGACCGTGCTTACCGGCTGGCCCCCGCTTCTTCCGGTCAGGGAAATCGGCGAAGGGAAACCGCATGGGCCGTTGTGCGCGGACGTTACTCAGGATCACAGGGCCGACTACGTGGGCGCGCTCTCCGACGGGAGACTCGCTTGCGTGCAGGCCGACGCCACGATTCCGGCTGGCTGGCCCCTCATGGCAGGTTCCTCGTTCGGCGCCTCACCTCTCCTGGCGGACGTGGATGGGGACGGGCTCGTGGAGCTCGTCTGCGTGCGGGACCTGGGTGTCGAGACGTTCGCCTCGGGACAGGAGGGCGGAGCGCTTTCATACCAGGTCGCATCGGCTGCTTCTATTCGAGCGGACGCGACCGGTTCGGATCAGGTGAACGGGACTCTCTCAGGTCAGATCGATGTGTGGGAGCTCGGGGTGCCGTTTGAACAGGCGCTCGCATTCTGGCCCTCTTACAGGAGGGACGGGGCTCACAGCGGTGTAGTTCCGAATTCTCTTTCACTGCCCCCCGCAGCGGCACGGACCGTAAGCAAACTGTTCGCCGCGCCCAATCCCGCGAGGGGAGCGTCGGTCACACTCCACTACACGCTCTCCGAAGCAGTTGACAGATTGAGAGTTGGAATCTATGATTTGGCAGGACGGTGCGTGTATTCAGCCTCTCCCGGCGCCTTTGCCGCAAGCGACAACTGGCATACCGTGCAGATCGGCGGTTTCCCGCCCGGTGTGTACTTATGTTGCGTGGAAGCAACCAAGCGGAACGGAGCGAACGAGAGGGTTTTTGCGAAACTGGCTGTCTTGAGGTGACACGGAATGTGAGCGCCTCTGAAGGACCACGGTCGCGGGTGGTCACGTTGACGTAGATTACGGGAGGTTAAGCCAATGCTAACGACAAGAAGTTGCTCGAGGCTGTTGATTACTGCCATCATGCTTCTCGCGATCGGGAGCACAACGTGGCTCGTTTCAACCGCGGACTGCGACGAGGTCACGGGGCTTAGCTTCCTGAAGATCGGCGTCGGGGCACGAGCCGCCGCCATGGGTTCCGCGCAGGTTGCCGTTGCGGCTGACGCCACGTCGCTCTACTGGAATCCTGCCGGTCTCGCATTTGTCGACGGTTGGAACTTGCACGTAAGCCACAACGAATGGCTCCAGGACATGAGGTACGAGTATCTGGCCGCCGCAAAGAGGTGGGGACGCCACGGGCTCGGGCTCAGTTTTTCCGGCCTCTACATGGATGAACTCGACCGATACGACGAGACCGGCCGCTACCTCGGAGGTTTTGGTTTCTACGACATCGCCGTGACCGGGGGATGGGGAATGACCGTGAAACCTGGAGTCTACGTCGGCTCTTCGGTCAGAATGCTGGTTGAGCAGATCGACGACGTGACCGCGAGGGGTTTCGCAATGGACTTCGGGGCAAGATACGAGACACCCGTCCCGAACCTTTCGCTCGGTGCAGGGATATTCAACGTCGGCCCGAAGATGAAATTCGACGTCGAGGAGTTCGACATTCCTCGGACCATCAGCTGCGGTGCGGCATACACTCTTCCGCTGGCACAGTGGAGCGGCAGCCTGCTCATGGCAGCCGATCTCGTTTCGTACAGAGGGGAAGACGTCAAGACGCACGTGGGCGCAGAATATAATTTCAGAAATCTTGCCTCGGTGGCGGTTGGGTACAAGTTCGGTTACGACGTTGAAGGATTCTCTGCTGGGGTAGGCGTGTCGAGGGGTTCACTCTCTCTGGGCTACGCTTACTCGGCCGTGGGATCCGAGCTCGGCGACGCGCACAGAGTCTCGCTGAGCTACACTCTGCGTTGACGCTCGGCGCACCCGCGGACGGTTCCGCCGGCGAATCCACGCGCAGACGGGGCAGATGACGCAGAAGACGGGTAAGCGATCCGAGCTTCCGCTACCATCGCAGCGGCCACGCCATTCTTCTGACCTGTCCTCCCTCCATCACAAGGTAGGAAAGGCTCTCTATCCAATCGCCCACGATGAAGAACTTTCTTCCTCCGTGTTCTCTTTCGTACGGCAGGTGCACGTGACCCATCACCACCAGGTCGAGTCCCCTCTCAAATTTCTTCAGTGCGACCTCGCGAAAGAGTTTTTCGGCGATGAGCTTCATCTCGGCCACGGAGGTCTTCCTCCCGAGACGCGAACACGCCAGGGCGAAGGGGACGGCGACGTCCGGATGGATCAGTCTGTACAGAGCCACGTTGATCTTGGATCTGAGAATCTTCTTGAGAATCTTGTATCCTACGTCGCCGGTCGCCAGCCCGTCGCCGTGAGACAGAAACACGCGTTTGCCCTGGATTTCGCACTCGATAGAATCGGCGCAGACAGTCGCGCCGAGTTCTCTCTCCAGAAAGTTCCCCATCCAGAAGTCGTGGTTTCCTGCGAGGAAGACGATCGGACACCCGGCGCCTTTGAGCTCGTAGAGCTTTGCAAGGACTTCGATGTGAATCTTGGGCACACCGTGTTTGAACTCGAACCAGAAGTCGAAGAGATCACCCAGGACATACAGCGACGCCCCGTCGCGCGCCACTTCGTCAAGCAGGCAGAGCAGAGCAGGGACCGTGCGCTTCTCGAGTTCTTCGTTCGCCCCGAGATGTGCGTCGGCAACGAAGTATACTTTGTTCGTCATTGCTGCAGCACTTGCGGTCGTCATCGGCGGTAGTATAGCAGAGTGTGGAGACGTTGACAAACAGAGGAGTTCTTCCGTCGGGCGCGGGTTCGACGCTTGTGGCGCCGTTTCAGTGCTTGACACGTACCCGCAGAGCATCTAAGCTCCAAAATGGTTGATCCCGTCTCTTGGGGAAGGAGGGTCACAAATGTCTTCACTCTGGGAGAGAATCAGAAAAGGCGTCACAGAATTCTATACGTCGACCGCAGAAAAGACCGACGAACTGGCGAAGGTGAGTGTAAGGCAGCTCGACATAGTCGGTGTGAGAAGAAACATCGGCCACGAGATGGCAGATCTGGGTGGCCGGGTCTATCACATGATTGTTGAGGAAAACAACAACGACATCGCCCAGGATCCCGAGGTCAAGCAGCACATCGATTCCGTAAAAAGACTCGATGTGTTCCTGAAAGAAAAAGAGCAGGAAATAGAAAGCATCAAGAAGGCCGCCCGCGAGAAGAGGAGAGGTTCCTGTTGAAGAGACGGGACATTACGGTACTCGTCGTGCCTCACGGAAACTCCAAGATCAGGAGCTACAGGATTCCCGTTGTCTGGGTCAAGCCCCTCCTGATACTCGTTCCCGCGGCGCTCATATTTTGCTTTTTCCTGGTGGGAAGCTCGCTCAATTTGATGTCCGTCGGGCATTCGTTGCGCGGTTCACGAAACGAAAGCCTCACTCTCCGCGGCAAACTCGAGGCGATTTCGAGCGCCGTTGAAGAGCTGCGCGGCACGTTGTCGAGGAACCTCGAGTTCGAAAAGAGAGCGCGCGTGCTCGCGGATCTCGGACCCATCGACGAAGACGTGCGTCTGATGGGCGTGGGCGGCCCCGAGCCGGCCGTTCTCGAGCCGTCTTCCGCGTCTGACCGCGTTCTTGCAGAGGACGTTAAGACGACAGAAATGGAGCTCGACGAGCTCATCAGGCAGACCCGGCTCCAGACCGAAAGCCTCACCGAGGTGGTCACGAAGTTTGAAGAACGCCGGGACCTCTGGAATCACACTCCCTCCATCTGTCCCGTGCCCGGCGGTTTCATGTCCAGCGGGTTCGGTGCGAGGATCGACCCGTTTACGGGCTCGAGATCCTTTCACGAGGGGGTGGACATTTGTGCGCCGAGAGGCACGCAGGTTCTTGCGACCGCGGACGGAACAGTCAGATTCGCGAGCAGGCACGCCGGCTACGGGCTGATGCTCGGTATTGATCACGGTAATGGAATCACTACGTGGTACGCGCACGTCGACGGCATCAACGTGGCGAACGGTCAGTCGGTGAGAAGAAATCAGATCGTCGCCACGGTCGGAACTTCAGGACGCGTAACGGCCCCACACGTTCATTACGAAGTGCACACCAATCTGAAGCCGGTGGACCCATTGCGGTACATATTGCCGGCAAACGCGGTGGTGGACTAGGGGCGTGACACACCCGGTCGCCGCTCGCCTGCTTTCCGCGGAATCGTCCGCCGCTCATCTTGCCGTAACGCGCGGGAGGGCTCGCCCCCTGTGATAATCGTGAGTGCGTGTCTCGCCGGTGTTGCCTGTAGATACGATGGGAAGAGCTGCCCGGACGAGGGCGTGATTTCTCTCGTGAAGGCGGGCCGGGCGCTGCCGGTCTGCCCGGAGCAGCTTGGCGGCCTGTGTACTCCGAGGGAACCCGCCGAAATACAACACGGGGATGGAGCGGACGTTCTCGCGGGGAGGACGATCGTGCTTGACAGAGCCGGTCGAGATGTCACCGGTCATTTCATGAAGGGCGCGACCGAGGTGTTGCGGCTTGCGAAACTGGTTGCGGCCACCGAAGCAATCGTGAGGGCCGAGAGCCCGTCTTGCGGCAGCGGGAAGATAAGCTCGCGAGGAGAGCTGGTGCCCGGAGACGGGGTGACGGTTTCCCTCTTGAAACAACATGGCATCAACGTAAGTGCGAGATGAGGGTGAAGTAGTGAAGATCCGTCGTTCGACATCTCGGCGTCCCGTGCGATTCGAATTCCGGTTTGTCTTGTTTCTCGCGGCGATCCTTTTCTTTCTCTTTCCGGCCGAGGCTCACTCCGGTCTCACGGTGAGCAGCATCAGGCATTGGATCGCTCCGGACCACACTCGGATAGTGATCGACCTCTCTGGAAAGCCGAAGTTCAGGTACGGACGTCTCTCGAATCCTGCCAGAATTGTGATTGACCTGGCGGACACCAAGTTTGCCTCCTCGGTTCGGGAGCTCCAAGTTTCGAACGGCCTTGTCGAGAAAGTCAGAATCAACCCTCTTCCCAAGCGTACGGCCCAGATTGTGGTTGATCTGGTCAAGGAGACCGAGTTCAGCGTCTTCTATCTGAAGAAGGCCGCGGGCAGGCCGCATCGCATCGTCGTCGACGTCAAGAACCCGGTCGAGGTCCAAGTGAAGACGGAGGCGAAAGAGACGCTCGGGAAGCTCAAGGAAAAGACTGTCCGCATCGTGGTCATTGATCCCGGCCACGGAGGCGAAGATCCGGGAGCCGTCGGGCCGCGCGGCATTAAGGAGAAGGACGTCTGTCTCAAGATTGCGCGCGACTTGAAGACGAACATCGACCAGATGGACGGTATGAAGGCGTTTCTTACGCGGACGGGCGATTACTTTGTTCCCCTGAGAAAACGTACTCAGATTGCAAAGGGGCTTGGCGCCGACGTCTTCATCAGTCTTCACGCAAACGCTTCTCGCAGCAAGCGAGCCTACGGAACCGAGGTCTTCTTTCTTTCCGCCTCCGGTGCCACCGATGAAGCCGCGAGAGAGGTGGCGATTCGGGAAAACGAGGCGGACCTGGCCGGCGGCATCGCGCCCGAAGCCGAAGACGACATTGTCTCGATCCTGACGGACCTGAAGCAGTCGAACACGCTTGTGAGAAGCTCAGAGCTGGCCGAGAAGATCATGGACTCTCTGGGACGCCATCACAAACTAGTGACACGAGGAGTGAAACAGGCCCGATTCACGGTCCTGAAGTCCGCCGACTTTCCGTCTGTTCTTGCGGAGATCGCCTTCATTTCGAATGCCAGCGAGGCGACGCTCCTGAAGTCGGACGAGTTCCACGACGACGTTGCCACTTTGCTTGCGGGCGCCCTCAGAGACTACTGCATGGTGTACGCCTCTCTGGGTTCGCCGTCCGGTACGGTGACGGAGTAAACTCCCTGCGAACGTGAGAGAGTGCGCACCATCGTGGAAGGGTGACGGCACTCCGCGAGGATGACTTGAGCAGTTTGGCAGCGTTCGACAGATGGCTTTTCCACCTGATCAATCAAAGGACCGCCAACCCCATTTGTGATGTTGTGATGCCGGTCATCACGAACGGGGCATTCTTAATCGTCCCGCTCGCGGTGCTGTGGCCTTTTCTCTTTTGGAAGGCCGGGAGGAGAGGCCGGATAGTCGCGCTTCTGACTCTCGTTGTCATTGCGGCCAGTGACCAGCTTTCCGCGCACGTCTTGAAACCGATTTTCTCGAGAACGAGGCCTCCCTACGCACTCGAATCGTTCAGGCTTCTCGTTGACACGACGCGTTCGTTTTCTTTTCCCTCGGCGCATGCCTCCAACGTCTTCGGCGTGGCTTCCTTCGTGTCCAGTTTCTACCCGCGAACGAAGATCGCACTTTATGTCGCTGCCGCTCTGGTGGCCTACTCGAGAGTGTACGTGGGCGTGCATTTTCCTTCCGACGTTATTGGTGGAGCCGCACTGGGGCTGGTGCTCGGGCTTTGCGGCGCCCTCGCTGCCAGGCGTCTTCTTCGTCTGGAGCGATGATTCGAGTCGGGTCGATCGCCCGTCCGGCGGGCTTTCTCCATCCGAGCGTCTCCGCTCCTCGCGGTGCGTCCTCGTATCGCATGAGCGGCTTTTCCTTGCGCCTCCCGGCTCAAGCTGCTATATTTCCGCCACACGCTGGAACTTGCTCCGGTAGCCTGGGTATCTATCCCAAAGAAAAACTATACCCGGCTGGGTGGCCGATGTCGGACGGAGTCACTTTCTGTTCCTGTAAGAAGGGGGAGCCGTGGAAAAAGTCAGCCTCATAGCAGCTTTCGGTGCCGGTCTTGTCTCTTTCGTCTCTCCCTGTGTCCTTCCTCTTGTTCCCGGCTACATATCCTTTGTCTCGGGAGTCTCGCTCGAAACCTTGCGCGAAGAAGGGCGCGCGGCGGGAGCGCTGCGAAGGGTCGTTCTCAACTGTCTTTTGTTCATACTCGGATTCTCCGTGGTTTTCGTGGGCCTCGGCGCCTCGGCAACCCTCGTCGGGCAGTTCCTGATCGACAAGGCCGCCGTCCTGTCCAAAGTGGCGGGTGTGGTCGTGATCGTCTTCGGTCTCTTCATCGCGGGCGTGTTGAAGATACCCTTTCTACAATTCGAGAAGCGATTCCACGCGCGGACGAAACCGCTCGGACTGTCCGGCTCGTTTCTGATCGGCCTGGCATTCGCGTTCGGCTGGACACCGTGCATAGGACCGATTCTGGGTGCAATACTTGCCTACGCCGGCACCCAGGAAACCGTGAGAGAAGGCATATATCTGCTCTCGGCCTATTCGCTGGGACTGGGTCTTCCGTTTCTTGTGACCGGACTTGCGATGAACACGTTTCTAGGTTTCTCGAAGCGCGTCAGGCCATACTTCAAGACAATCGAAGTTGTGAGTGGGATTCTGTTGGTCGTTGTGGGCATTTTGATTCTGACCGGCAGCCTGCAAAGACTGGCGATGCTGTTTTCGTTCGGCGAGTGAGCGGAGGGTGGGGCGGCGAACTGAATGAGGGGCACCGTTATAGACGGGAGACTTGCGGTCATGACAAAGATCTTGGTGATGGTCTCTTCATTGCTTCTTTTTCTTTCCTGCTCGGTGGGAAACGCTCCGAGAGAAGGAAGGGTTGCGCCGGACTTCGAGCTTTCCTCACTCGAAGGTCAGAAGATCAGCCTGTCGCAGTTTCGGGGCAAGATCGTGATACTCGACTTCTGGGCGACGTGGTGCAAGCCCTGCAGGTTGGAGCTGCCACACTTCGTGGCGCTGTACGAGGAGTTCGGAAACGACGCGCTTCAGATAATAGGGGTGTCGCTCGACCAGGTGGGAAGTGACGAAGTGGCCTCCTTCGTGAAGGAATGGAAGATTCCCTACGTCATCGTCATGGGAAACGGCGAAGTGACCAAGAGCTACGGGGGCATAAAGGGTATTCCCACCACCTTTGTGATTGACAAGCGGGGCAACGTCTACCGAAAATACGTCGGTTACAGAGACAAGGAAGTATTCGAACGGGACATACGCGCTCTCTTGGACAAAGCGTAGAACCGGATTCGATCACACACAACTGGCGGGGGTAGAACATGAAACTCCAACTCAAGCGAATCGCAAAGAATATAAAGGAGCCGTGGGCGCCGCAGGAGGTTGCGACGGTCGACGGCCACCACGCGTACCTCTGTCTGTTCAAAGGTGACTTCATCATGCACAGGCATCCGGGCGACGAACTGTTTCTGTGTATCGACGGAGAATTCGAAATAGAGACTCCCGACGGCACGTTCGTGGTGAAAGAAGGAGAGAGTTTCTTGGTAAAGAAAGGTATGCCTCACAAGACGAGGGCACGGAAGAAGGCGCTCCTTCTCATGTTTGAACGGGTCGGTCTTCAGAAGCAGCCCGTCCGGCCTCCCACCAAGTAGTACATGCAGGCTCACTCGACGGAGATGCCGCGCCGAGAGGGGACAAAAACCTTGACACGCTTGTCGAGCGGTTTGTATACTCCGCAGGTCTTTTGACTTTCAATTCCCTGTCACAGCGAGACGTGAGCCAGAGAATTTCTGCTTTTCCCTGAGTTTGATGAAAAGAGAGACTGAGTTTTCTCATTCCCACCGCGGGATTCACTCGTGAACGATTTTGACCTTCTGGTCATCGGCGCCGGCCCCGCAGGCTACGTCGGGGCGATACGCGCCGCACAACTCGGGGCAAAAGTCTGTCTCGTCGAACGAGCGGACGTGGGCGGAGTCTGTCTCAACAGGGGCTGCATTCCGACCAAGACGCTCACGGGTCTTGCCGAGCTCCTCGAAAAGACCAGGACGTTCCAGAAGCTCGGGATACGAATCGAGGGAAACGTTGTCCCCGACCTGGCTCGTGCCGTGCAGAGGAAGCGAGAGATTGTCTCATCACTGGTGAGAGGAATCCGAACGCTGCTGGCGGCGAACGGCGTGACGCTCGTGAGCGGGGAGGCCAGCTTCGCCGACCAGAGAACAGTCGAGGTGAGACAAGCCGGTGCCACGCGGGAGCTCAGCGCAAACAAGATCCTCATCGCGACCGGTTCGGAGGCAAGCGAGCTTCCGAATCTTCCTTTCGACGGTTCCGCGATCATCTCGAGCAGCGAGGCGCTGGAACTGGAGGAAGTCCCTCGGAGCGTGCTTGTCGTAGGAGCCGGTGCGATAGGCTGCGAGTTCGCCTTCATCTTTAGCGCGCTGGGTAGCGCCGTGACGGTCGTTGAGATCATGGACAGGGTTCTTCCCCTCGAAGATTGCGATGTTTCCGCCGTCATCGAAAGGGAATTCAAGAAACGAAGAGTGACTTTGGTGACATCTGACAGCGTGGCGTCATCTTTCAAGAGCGACTCGGGTGTCAGATGCACTTTCAAGAATGGCAAGGAGATCGAGGTAGCAAAGGTGCTGGTCTCCGTCGGCCGCCGTCTCAACACCGGCGGATTGCGTCTCGAGAACGCCGGCGTCGGGCGTGGAGAGAAAAACGAAGTGGCGGTCAATGAGGCCATGGAGACGAACGTTGCCGGCATCTATGCGGCAGGTGACGTTGCCGGGAGGAAGATGTACGCTCATTCCGCCTCCAGGGAGGCAATAGTCGCTGTCTCCAATGCCGCGGGGCAGAAAAAGGCCATGGATTATTCCGCCGTGCCTTCCTGCGTTTTCACCAGGCCTCAGGTGGCGAGCGTGGGGATGACGGAGAAGGGAGCAACCGACAAGGGACTTGAGGTCAAGGTGGGGGTTTTCAATCTGAGAGGGCTGGGCATGGCGCACGTTCTTGACGAAACAAGCGGTATGGTGAAAATTGTGGCAGACGCCAAGACTGACGAGGTGCTTGGGGTACACATCGTGGGGGCGCACGCCTGCGAACTCATCCACGAGGGTGTCGTGGCAGTCGCCAACAAGCTCACCGCAACTGCGCTCGGCGAGACGATTCACGCTCATCCGACTCTCTCCGAAGCTGTGATGGAGGCAGCCGAAGCCGTGCACGGGCTCTCGATTCATTCCTCGGGGTGATACGCGGCACGAGCGGCTGCGCGAGCAAGCGAGCGTTTGACATGAGTATGTTTGCAAGGATTTTTCGGGAAAATGTCGGCATCAAGATTGCCGCGATAGTGCTTTCACTCCTCGTATTTTCCTACGTGAGAGCGCAGAAGGAAGGCGAGCTGACCTCCAGAGTGTCCGTCGAGCTGAAGGGCATTCCTGACTCGCTCGCGTGGACCGGAGAGGTGCCGAGCCAGGTGTCAGTCACGTTCAGCGGGAAGTTGAGAAACCTGATCGAGCTGAGGATTGCTCCACTTCGCATTCCCGTTGACCTTTCCCAGGCGGGGCCGGGGCGTTTTCAGCGCACGCTGTCCGCCGCCGACGTGCCGCTGCCCGAAGTTTCAGGCGTCGTCGTGACACACTTCGCCGGGCCTGAGCGAATAGACATAGTGATAGAAAAGAGAATTTCGAAGGCGGTGCGCGTGATTCCCGTTCTGGTCGGGGACCTTGCGGAGGGTCTTGGTCTGACGGCGCAGCCCGTTGCACTTCCTGAGAGCGTGTCCGTGAACGGTGCAGCAAGCGTGGTGGCTTCTACTGACTCTCTTCTCACCGCGCCGATCGACGTCTCTCAGAAAAGACAGTCTTTCTCTACCAAGGTGAGGCTCGACCTTCAAGGCAAGGCTCTCAAGTGTGACGCGCAGGTGGTGGAGGTCTACGTCGAAGTCGGCGCCGAGAGCCTCGGTGTGGTTGGAGAGGTTCCAGAACCCGGTTCGCAGCGTTGACGACGAAGAAGTGTCGTGGCCGGAAGTGTGTGATGAGAGTGCACGCGAAAAAAGTCCTTGACCACAGTTGCACGTGTAAGACAATGCCATCGGGGAAAAGTTGGAGGGCCGTCGCAGACAAAAGAATCGAGAGGAGCCCCACCAAGATCGTTCTACCTTCTGCCTCTGCTCTTCATTAAGGGCACGCCCGCGCGCGAACAAGGCTGAGCGTGAGGGAAGGAAAGTAACGAAGCAGGCAGGGACCTAACTCCGCTCCTCTCACATACATTATACCATGCCGTAAGGCCCGGAGTCAACGCTATTAGCCGGGGGGCGTGAAGCCCGGACCGAGTCGTCAACAGAAGTTGCAGCATCGTAAAGGAGGACAGGGCAGAAATGGAGATGAAGGACAACAACTCGAAGCCTTCTTCTATCGGCAATGCCGTTATCGGCAGTGCCGGAGCCAGGACGTTGACAGACTCACCAGCCATCAGCGCAATGCCGGAACCTCAAGTCGTCGAGATTCCGGACAAGAGAGCGAGAATGGCTGTCGTTCCCTCGCGCATTTTCTTCACGAAGGGAGTAGGAACGCACCGTGAGGAACTTCAGTCGTTCGAGCTGGCCCTCAGGGACGCCGGCATTGAGAAACTGAACCTCGTGCGCGTTTCCAGCATCTATCCACCCAATTGCAGGATAGTCCCAAGGAACGAGGGTCTCAAGGAGATAGTCCCGGGCATGATTGCGTATTGCGTCATGAGCAGCCTGAGCAGCAACGAGCCCCACAGGCTTATTGCGTCATCCATAGGTTGCGCCGTTCCCGCCGACAAGAGCGCCTACGGTTATCTCAGCGAACATCATGCCTTCGGACAAACCGACGAAGTGGCCGGAGAGTACGCCGAAGACCTCGCTGCCTCCATGCTCGCCACCACACTCGGAATAGAGTTCGACGAAAACAAGAACTGGGACGAGAAAAAGGAAGTGTTCAAGATAAGCGACCTTATCGTTAAGACGACGCACATTGCCCAATCCACAATCATTACCAAGTGTTGTTCAACAGTCATTGCGGCCGCAGTGTTCCTAGATTAGTAAGTTGATACTTGCCGTAACCGGGGGTGAGTTCATGCCAAAAGCCAAGACCTTGTGGTGCCCGTTCTACAGAGGGCTGTGCGAAGATGGTTGGGTGGAGGTGCCGACGCCGGAAGGCGATTCGACGCGGGTGGTCTGCGCCTGCTATCACGAAGCCGAGAAAAGGTGCAAGCTGGTAATGATGGAATACGACCTGTTCAACATCGCGAGGGCACTCGACGTGATGACAAACAAGTGAGGAGATCGTTAGGCGGCTAACGAGTGTAGTTCCCCACGAAGTCTGAATATCCGAAGCCTGCCCAAATGGTCGGTTCAAAGTCTATGTTGTCAAAATCATAGTGGTGGAGACCCCTGTGCTCGAAGGGGTCAGCTCGCCATGCACCATAAGCTGCCATGCCGGCCCCGAATTCCACGTGCCACTCCGGATTCACTCTCACTCTGAGACCTGCCAAAACTCCGTCGTTGGCTTCCAGTATGAAACTCACTTTTTCGTCGATCTGAGCCTCATACCCGAGCAGCAGAAACAACGGAAATATCTTCACTCCGACCGTGAGATCGCTGTTGTCGCCCGTCGGCAGGCCCCAGACGGCGTACGCGTACGCGAAGCTGAGCAGCGGGTCTACTCCCATCGCCATCGGATAGGAGTCGGAAGTGTCGAAGACGTACTTCAAACCGTGAAGTCCCACCTCGAGTTTTTCGGCGGGCGAGTATTCTATGTACGGAAGACCCACAATAAAGCTGGTTTGAGCGATGGTCCGAGGCTTGGGTACGGTGAAGTACCAACTCGGAGCACCTGTTGCGCTACCCAGGGCGAATGAATCGGCCGAAACGGCGAAGAGATGCGCAACGGCCAGGAACATCAAGCTCCCCATCGCGAAGAGCCTTCTCGCTGAAAATGGCTTCGCCGGCAACAACATCACGAGTAACCTCCTCTTCGATCGGTCGTAGAAAAAGCGCCCAGGCCTGCCGGAAGAATCTCGCCAACGGCGACCAGGCGCATCCTATTCTGCACCAGCATGTTTGTCAAGGCAAAGAAACGCAACGGCCCCGGCCTTTCGACCGGGGCCTGGTTCATGCTTAGAGAAGAGGGGGTGGCCCAACGACTGGAGTGAGTTCCTAGGGTGTGGACGATGGCACTTTGTCATCCGCTGCGCTGTAGTCAACTCCCCTCTTCCCAACCTCTATGTCTGGAGAGCCGTCCGCGACCCTCCGTGTATGTGCAATCGCAAGCGGCGTGCCAGAACGGCCCGGCGCGAGCAAACTCAAGAGACGCCATAACTTTTTCACAGTAACGACGTTACGCGGCTCGACGATGCCGACCCGGATGGAGGCATGCGACCGCAGCCTCTGGAGTTGGCGACTTGCACACCATCATCTTGCAGAATGGAAGACGCGCGGGGCACAGACGCCCGGAGCTTAAGGCATTCAGGTTGGGCAACGAGACCGCGGTTGCACTCCTGCACAGAGTGGGCCGAGGTCGGGTTCCAGGAAGCGCGGCCTTTCACCTGCAAAAAAAAGCTTGACAACAAGTTGCCACGTGGATAAGTTACCCTCGCTCAGGCGTCCGAACTGTCAGTACTCTTCTTTGCCAGGGCCTGTTAACGCACGTATGTAGAATTTTTGATGGACAAGCCACTCTCTCTGGAAGGAGGTTTCGACGTGACAAAAGCGGAACTCGTTGACGAGATTGCCGAGAGGACAGGTCTTACAAAGAAAGACGTCGCCGACACCGTAGATGAATTCCTCAATGCCGTGTCAAGGGCGCTCGCCGGTGGTAAGCACATTGAGATTCGTGGGTTCGGGACTTTCAAGGTGAAAGACAGGAAGGCCAGAATTGCGCGAAATCCAAGAACGGGTGACTCCGTGCCAGTTCCTCCGAGGAAGGTGCCGGTGTTCAAGGTGTCAAAGGAACTGAAGGATATGGTCGCTCAGGGTTAGCCCTCAAGCCCGGCTAGCCCTGCTGCTTCAGTCTCTACTGCCCCTCAGCACCAGCAGTCTCAATAGCTGTACCGCAGCCATTGCAGCAGCAGCAAGATAGGTAAGGGCTGCTGCGTTCAGCACCTTCCTTCCGCCAGCCAGGTCACGCGGATCTACTATGCCCGCGTGCTCGAGTTCACCGAGTGCACGCTTGCTGGCGTTGAGCTCGACAGGAAGCGTCACTACCTGGAAGAGCACCGCCACGGAAAAGAAAAGGATGCCCACGTCCATCAGTCTCCCCGATCTGAAGATGAATCCTGCCAAGAAGAGCGGAAACGCCAGCATCGTTCCGACATTTGCAACGGGGAAGAGACCGTGCCTGATCCTGAGAGGGGCGTAGCCCGTTCCGTCCTGGATTGCGTGGCCCGCCTCGTGGGCGGCTATGCCGACTGCCGCAACTGAAGTTCCCCTGTAAACCGGCTCCGAGAGCCTGAGGACCCTCTTTCGCGGATCGTAGTGGTCCGAGAGCGTGCCGCTTCCCATCTCGACTTCGACGTCGTCCAGATTGTTGCGGGAAAGTATCGCGCGAGCGACCTCCAGTCCAGTTCGGCCCGAGGCAGAAGGAACGCGAAGGTATTGTTTGTACGTGGCACTGACCTTGTACTGAGCGTACAAGGCAAAAGCAAGAGCCGGTATGAGAAACACAAAAGTCGGATCCAAGAAGAACATTGCCTTACCCCCTTGAGTAACCCCTTGCAGTCGAGTCCGGTAGCAGTAGCTCAATCAGAACGCGCAAGATTTCAGCTCTGCTTCCCTGACTCTAGCAATCCGGTCTCTCCGTGTCAAGGAGGAGTGCCGCCTGCCCTCACGCGTGACCCTATCTTTTTGATTCTGCGGCTCTTACTTGACAGGAACTCCCCACTGTTCTAACCTGACACGCTGAACGGCTGAACGAGTATGCCAGGGAACGGAAGAGCCTTCGATGGCAGGGGCTGGTCAAATGACGGAGACCAAGGGAAAGCTGTATCTTGTGGCGACCCCAATCGGCAACATGGAGGACATCTCCATCAGGGCGTTGCGGACGCTCCGCGGGGCGGCTTTCATCGCGGCCGAAGATACGAGACACTCACGAAAGCTCCTAGCGCGCTACAAGATAAGGCGATCTCTCCTGAGCTACCACGATTTCAACAAGGCGAAGGTGGCTCCGCAGATAATAAAAAGAATCGCGTCGGGCGAGGACGTGGCGCTGGTATCTGATGCGGGCAGCCCGGGCATTTCCGATCCCGGGTTCCTGCTCGTCAAGCTCGCGATAGCTGAGGGCATCGACGTGGTCCCGATACCCGGCGCCTCATCTGTGATCTGTGCGCTTCAGATCTCCGGGCTTGCCACTCACAGCTTCGCCTTCGAAGGATTTCTCCCCAGAAAGAAGGGGAAGAGGCGGGCGAGGCTCGAGAGCCTCAAGCCTGAGGAGCGAACGATGATTTTCTTCGAATCGCCCAATCGGTTGCGTACGACCGTGCCAGAGATGCTCGAGGTTCTGGGTGACAGGAAAATCGCCATTTGTAGAGAACTAACCAAGCTTTTCGAAGAGGTTATCAGGACAACGCTTTTCCGAGCGAACGAGCTGCTTGCGAAAAGAACGATCAAAGGTGAGGTCGTGCTTGTCGTGGAAGGTAACGCGGCCGCTGAGGCCAGAAGGGCCAGTGCCACTCCGGCAGAATGAGCGCGCCTCGATGAAAGTGTCCTGAAAACGGGAGGACATTGTCCACAAGATGACTGGTCTTCTAAAGAAAAAAGGTAGACTCCTCATCGAGCCTATCGCGAAGATGCTGATCAAATTGGGCCTCACCGCGACGGCGCTCACGTTGCTCGGGTTTGCGGCCGCAGCGATCGCCGGTCTGCTTTTCGCTCTCGGCCACGTCCGCCTTGCTGCAATTGCGGTGTTGGTCTCGGGACTACTTGATAGCGCTGACGGAACCGTGGCAAGACTCTCGAGTCGAGTGACGCGGGCCGGCGCCTTTACGGACTCGGCAGTTGACAGATACTGCGAGGCTGTCATATTTTTCGGACTCCTGATACACTACCTGCGCAGGGACGTTTTTTCTTTGGTCCTCCTCACGTTTGTGGCCATGAGCGGCGCCTTCATGGTGAGTTACATGAGGGCGAGGCTGGAAGGATTGGGGAAAGAATGCCGTGTGGGTTTGCTTGAGCGAGAGGATCGTGTTATTGTACTTGCCGTCGGCGGGTTGGTGGGTGAGATCGGCATTCAGGTCGCACTGTGGGTGCTGGCAGTATTTTCTCACTACACCGCGCTCCAGAGAGTGAGGTACGCCACAAGGTCTCTCGGGGATTCGGAACCTCTTGCTACCGACTCTTCCGGGAAGGACGATTCGATTCGTGATTGAGACACAGACCTCAAGGTCTGGTCACTGAGTTAACGGAGGCACAAATGTCCAAAGTCAGAGTGGCCATCGTAGGTGTTGGGAATTGCGCTTCTTCCTTCATTCAGGGTGTTCACTACTATCGGAACGCCAAGGAGAACGAACTGATTCCTGGAATCATGCACGCCAATCTTGGTGGCTACCACATAAGGGACATTGAATTCAGCGCCGCCATAGACATTGACAAGAACAAGGTGGGGAAAGACCTGAGCGAGGCCATCTTCACCTGGCCCAACAATACTTACAAGTTCCAGGAAGTGCCGAAGGTAGGCGTGACTGTCCGGCGCGGCATGACGCACGACGGATTGGGCAAGTACCTTTCGAAGATAATTCAGAAAGCGCCTGGCTCGACCGCGGACATCGTGGCTCTTCTGAAGGACACGAAGACCGACGTGGTCATCAACTATCTGCCCGTGGGCAGTGAAGAGGCCACAAAATGGTACGTGGAGCAGGTTCTCGAGGCCGGCTGCGGTTTCGTCAACGCGATACCCGTCTTCATCGCGAGGGAACGCTACTGGCAGAAGCGGTTCGAGAAGAGAGGGCTCCCCGTGATAGGCGACGACATAAAGTCGCAGGTCGGAGCAACAATAGTGCACAGGGTCCTCACCCGACTTTTTAGAGACAGAGGGGTCAAGCTTGACAGGACCCTGCAACTGAACGTCGGGGGCAACACGGATTTCCTCAACATGCTCGAACGTTCGAGGCTCGAGTCTAAGAAAATCTCAAAGACCGGTGCAGTGACCTCGATGCTGGACTACGACATTGGTGCCAAGAACGTCCACATTGGTCCCAGCGACTACGTCGAATGGCTCGACGACAGAAAGTGGGCTTACATCAGGCTCGAGGGCACAACGTTCGGGGACGTTCCTCTCAATCTGGAACTCAAGCTGGAGGTTTGGGACTCTCCAAACTCGGCCGGCGTCATGATAGACTCCGTGCGCTGCTGCAAGCTTGCCATGGACGCGGGGCTGTCGGGTGCCCTCATCGGCCCGTCGGCCTACTTCAAGAAATCCCCTCCTATCCAGTACACGGACGAAGAGGCCCGAAATATGGTCGAGGAGTTTATTCGGAAGTACGGTAAGAGGAGAGCTTCCAAGGGCAAAGGCAGGACCACTCGCAAGACTTCCCGCTAATTACCTGTTCCTCATAGCGATTTCCTGATGAGAGGCTATAAGGAGGAATTGAATGGCAGGGCTCTTTGTGACCCTTGAGGGTATAGAGGGCTGCGGCAAGACCACCCAAGCCGAGCTGCTCAAATTAAACCTGGAGAAAGAAGGCCACCGCGTGGTATTCACAAGAGAGCCGGGGGGCACCCGAGTGGGCGAGAGGATAAGAGAGATTCTCTTGGACAACAGGATGAAGGGCATGGAACCTCTTACCGAACTCTTTCTCTATCTTGCCTCCAGGGCTCAGCACGTCCGGGAATTGATTCGACCGGCGCTTGACGAAGGTGCTATAGTCGTCTGTGACAGATTCTCTGATGCGAGCGTGGCTTATCAGGGTGGCGGCAGAAGAATAGGCACATCGCGCGTACTTGCGCTCAACGATGCTGCCACTTCAGGCCTTGTGCCAGACTACACCGTGCTGCTTGACCTGCCGGTGGAACTGGGTTTGGACAGGATGTCGGCCAGAGTGGGGGGCAAGGGCCGACAAGACAGGATCGAACGGGAAGAGTTGGAATTCCACGTGAGAGTGAGAGACGCTTATCTTGCCCTCGCGCAGGAGTCCTCGGGCAGAATCGAAGTCTTTGACGGAATGCGCGACAGAGAAGAGCTTGCGCACGAAATACTGGGTCGCATCAAAGGCATCCTGAACCGACGCTAGCCGGGAGACGATCCCGCGGAAAGACACCATATCGGGTCCCCGGCGACCGATGGAAAGTGAGGCAATTTCATGTCGAGGGTGAAGAGATATTCTCTCATCGCATTTCTGGTCGTTCTTGTGATTCTGGCCGCGACTTGGTTTGCAGGGAGGGTGCAGGCCAAGAGCGACAACACGTTCAAGTCGTTCAGCGAATTCATGGACGTGGTCGCCAAAGTTCGAGACGACTACGTCGATGAAGTCGAAGTGGATGCACTTGTAGAAGACGCCATAAGAGGCATGCTCTATTCCCTCGACCCGCACTCTCAGTACTTGACCGCCTCAGACTACACGACCCTCAAGATTGACACGCACGGCAGCTACGGCGGCCTTGGCATTGTGATCGGCGTGAGGGACGGGTACCTTACCGTCGTGTCGCCCATGGAGGGCACACCCGCCAGCAGGATGGGAATCAGGAGCCTCGACAGGGTGGCCGCGATTGACGGCGAGACCACCGACGGCATGACTCTCGACGGCGCAGTCTCGAAGATGCGCGGACCCAAGGGATCGCAAGTGACGCTGAGCATTGTTAGAGAGGGTGTGGACAAGCCTCTCGATTTCACGCTCACCCGGGAAGTGATCGCAGTGAAGAGCATCCCTTACGCCTTCGTAACGCCGGACAGCATAGGGTTCGTCAGAATATCGGGCTTTTCTGAGACGACCCCCGACAGTCTGGAGAGCAAGCTCAAGTACATCGAGTCCAAGCACATCAAGGGTCTGGTCATAGATTTGAGACGCAATCCGGGTGGTCTCTTGACTGAGGCCATCTCGGTCTCCGAGAGTTTTGTGCCGAAGGGCGACCTGATCGTCTCCACGAGGGGCCGCGTTACCGTTCAAAACGTGAACTACTATTCCAGCGCCGAGAGAATTCACGACGCTTACCCCGTAGTCGTGCTTGTGGACGGCGGAAGCGCCAGCGCGTCTGAAATAGTGGCGGGCGCCATACAGGATCTTGATTTGGGGGTGCTGGTCGGAGAAAGAACGTTCGGCAAAGGCACCGTGCAGAGCGTGTTTCCCATGAAGGACGGATCCGCCCTCAAGCTCACCACGGCCAAATACTTCACTCCGAGCGGGCGATGCATTCACGCGGAGCCCAAGCGTTCGCGGATCAGGAGCGCCGGAGACATCAAGATAGGAAAGGAAACAGAGGAGAAGAGACCCGAATTCAAAACGATGATGGGGAGAATCGTCTACGGCGGGGGTGGAATCACACCCGACGTAGTGGTCGCGTTGCCCCAGCTTTCCGCCATTTCCGAGAAGCTGGAAAGAAACCTGATGTTTTACAAGTTCACCGGCGAGTATCTCGAGAAACACAAGGGACTCAAGGCCGAGAACTTCAAAGTAACTCCGCTCCTTGTCAGTGATTTCAAGAAATATCTGAAAGACAAGAGCTTCGAGTATCAAGAGAAGGATTTCGAGGCCGACCACGCGTACATCGAGAGAGCGATGACACGAGAGATTGTCAGCCAACTGGCGGGTGAAGAGGCCGCATTCGAGATATATATTCAGGGTGACCCTCAGGTGCAAGAGGGATTCGAACTGCTTCGTAAGGCTCACTCGCGGCAGGATCTTTTCAGATTGGCCGAAGCTATTCCTTCTCCCAAAGAGAAGTCGACCGCATCGCCGTCGCGCGCCGAGGCTGCCGACGAGTGAGATCTACGTGTTCTCTGCGAATCGCGTGGATGTTTCTGCTCGCAGTTCTCTCCGCTAACGCGTTTCGCGCGCAATGATCTGGACCGGCAAATGGCTCGTCACATTACGACAAGACTGGCAGTGGTTTGCGACTTTGACGGCACTATCTCAAACGGTGACATAGGGAACAGTCTTTTCAGAGAATTCGCGGGTGGAAGCGAGTGGAAAGAGCTGATCGCGTCCTGGGAGAGAGGAGAAATCGGCTCCAGAGATTGCCTCACAAAGGAATGTAGCCTCGCACGAGCGACCCGTGAGGAGGTCGCCGCTTTTGCCGGGGCCTTCGAGATAGACCCACACTTTCCGGCGTTTGCCGCCTGGTGTTCGGAAAACGAGATACCTCTCGTCGTCGTCAGCGACGGCCTCGATTTCTACATAGAGATTGTTCTGAAGAAGTACGGGCTCTCGCGCCTGCCCGTCTACGCAAATCATCTCACGTTCACGGAGGGAGGCATGACGCCCGAGTTTCCCTATTTCGAGCAGGGGTGTGGTAGGTGCGGAAACTGCAAGGGGTACCACGTGCGCAGGTACAGGGAGCAATTCGGGAGAGTCGTGCTTGTTGGAGACGGATACTCGGACAGATGTGCCCTCGAAGAGGCCGACCTCGTTCTCGCAAAGAAAGGGCTGGCTGAACTCTGCCAATCGCTTGACGAGCCCTGCATCGAGGTTGGTGATTTCAAAGCCGTGAAGGCGGTCGTTGATGCTTTTGCCAGAGGACTCGACGTGAGGTCTATGCACTGATGAAGGCTTCAGAACGGCGGAGCGCGCAGGGGCGTCCGAATCTTTCGCAGCAATCAAGTATTCAGGGGCGTCCAAGCGGGAGGCCGGGTTCGAATGGCCCGACGATAGGAAGCCTCACACTGGATTCTCGTCTTGTCCTCGCTCCGCTTGCGGGCATCGCGGACAGCACGTTCAGGCTCCTCTGCAAAGAGAAGGGGGCGTCTCTGGTCTACACGGAGATGATCAGTGCGGACGGCCTCGTCAGAGAGAACGCTCAAACACTGGCCCTGCTCTCGTTTTCCGAGGCCGAGAGATACATCGCGATTCAGCTCTTCGGTGCGGACCCCGACGTCATGGCGAGAGCCGCCGAGAAAGCCATGAGGTTCAACCCCGACATGATCGACCTCAACTTCGGCTGTCCCGCGAGAAAAATCGTCGGAAAGCAGGCCGGCTGCGCGTTGCTCAACAACCTCGCGCTCCTGCGGAAGATCGCTGCCGCCGTCGTTTCGGCAGTCGGAGTGCCGGTGACCGCCAAGATAAGGAGCGGCTGGGACGATAAGTCCATGAACGCTGACAGGGTCTCCGAGATGCTCGAGGACTGCGGCGTGAAGGCGGTGGCGGTACACGCGAGGTCGAGGGCCGACAAATTCAGCGGCAAAGCAGATTGGGAAGTGATCGCCCGCGTAAAGAGTTCGGTTAATATCCCGGTCATCGGAAACGGAGACGTGACGGCTCCCGAAGACGCGGCCAGGATGCTTGAAGAGACCGGGTGCGACGCCGTCATGATCGGCAGAGGGGCGCTCGGGAATCCGTGGATTTTCTCCCGCACCAGACATTTTCTGGCGACGGGCGAGCTGCCTGCGCCTCCGTCAGAAAAGGAGAGGCTTGAGTTTCTCCTGAGGCACATCGCACTGGCGGAGGAGAAAGCCCGCTGCGCACCTTCTCGGGCGACGAATCAGGCGACGAAAATCACTCCAGCCGTCCTGGCGAAGAGAGCCGCGGGCGGCTACACCGTGAACCGCGAGGTTGCCGACAACTGGTCCGCGCTTGCCATGAGAAAGCACGTAGGCTGGTACACCAGGGGTCTTCCTCAAAGCTGCAGGTTGAGGCAGGAGGCGAACCGCGCCACGTCTTTTGAGGAAACGCGCAAGCTTGTTGTCGCGTTTGCTTCCTCTCTCGGCGTGGAACTCAACGAGGCCTAGACGCATCGCCGTGCGCGTCTTCTTGCCGCGGGCAGCCTGTGCAACCAGGACGGCGGAGCGGAGCACAGATTATGTACACTGACAGACTCAGAGAGATGATGAGAAGGGTCCGGAGCGGTGAGCTGAGCGTGGATGCCGCACTGGCTGAGCTCAGGCATCTTCCGTTCGAGTCGCTCGAGGAGGCGACAATCGATCACCACAGAAGCCTCAGATGCGGATTTCCCGAAGTCGTCTTTTGCGGTGGAAAAAGCGAGAGGCAGATAGTGGCCATCGTCGAGAAAATGGTGGAGAAGGGTGAACCCGTGCTTGCGACAAGGGTAAAGCCCGGCGTGGCAAGTCGGCTTGCCAGGAGATTTCCGCACGCCGAGCACAACTCGCTTGCGCACACCGTCTTCATCCTCCGCGGAAAGCGAGAGAAGAAAGAAGGCCTCGTGTTGGTGGTCTCCGCCGGCACTTCGGACATTCCGGTCGCGGAAGAGGCATGCGTGACCGCCGAGGCCATGGGATGCAAGGTGGAGCGGCTTTTCGACGTGGGAATAGCGGGAATACACAGGATAATTTCGCACAGAAGGAAACTCTGGGATGCGGACGCGATTGTTGTCGCGGCAGGGATGGAAGGCGCGCTGGCCGGCGTCGTAGCCGGAATGACCGACAGACCAGTCGTGGCCGTGCCGACCAGCGTGGGCTACGGCGCGAGTTTCGGAGGCATCGCTGCGCTCCTGGGCATGCTCAACAGTTGCGCAGCCGGTGTCACGGTTGTGAACATCGACAACGGCTTTGGAGCAGGTTACGCCGCCGCTCTCGTGGCGCGAAGACAGACGGCCACGGGCGTAAAGACCCGGAAGGAAACCGGAGCGAAAGGTACTGGGACCAGGAAGCGCAAGGGTTGAAGTGTACGGAACAAGCCAAGAGCGAGAGGCGCACTGCAAAGGGCGATGAGGTCGGACGTATGAGACTTGCTTACCTCGATTGCTTTTCTGGAATAAGCGGAGACATGTTCGTGGCTGCGTTCCTCGATGCCGGAGTGGAGCTTGAGGAACTCAGGAGTTTCCTGGAATGTTTGCCCGTAGGAGGATGGAAGGTCTCCGCGACAAAGACAAAGAGAGGGCATTTCGCTGCCACGATGTTTCGAGTGAGCGTCGAGGAAGCCAAGAAAGAAAGGCGTCTCTCAGAGATTCTGGAGCTTATAGACAGAAGCTCTCTTCCGCCTCGTGTCAAAGAAAACAGTTCAAAGGTGTTTCTCAAACTGGCCGAGGCCGAATCGACTGTGCACGGCGTCCAGCCGGAGGAGGTGCACTTCCACGAGGTGGGGGCAATCGATTCCATCGTTGACATAGTCGGGGCTGCCTCCTGTCTTCACCTCGCGGGGATTGACCGGATGTACGTGTCGACTCTCTCTCTTGGAAAGGGCGGCACGAACGCACAACACGGGCTTATCCCACTTCCCGCCCCGGCCACCTCAGTTCTTCTTCTTGGCCACAGCGTTCGGATGATCGACATAGAGGCGGAGCTTGTCACGCCGACCGGCGCCGCGATCGTGAGTTCTCTTGGAGAGCAAGGCGACGTCCCCGTGCCTTTTAGACTCGAGTGCATCGGATGCGGAGCCGGTTCAAACGAGTTTGAAAGTCTGCCCAACGTGCTCAGGGTCTTTGTCGGAAGCTGCGAGGGCCTCTCGTTTGAGAGAGGATTCGTTCAAGTGCTTGAGACCACGATCGACGACATGAACCCTCAGCTCTACGAGTTCCTCAGGGAGAGACTCCTGGAACTGGGTGCCCTCGACGTTTTTCTCACGGCGGTCCACATGAAGAAGGGTCGGCCCGGCGTGCTCGTCACCGTTCTGTGCGAGCCGGGTCTTTCCACGAAGTTGGGCGAGGAAATCCTCCGGCAGACCACGACGCTCGGGCTGCGCCTCTCCACGCAGACGAGGATGGAGCTTGCGAGAGACGTCGAAGAGGTCTCCACCGCCTACGGCACGATTCGCATGAAAGTCCCGGCCGCGTATCCTGACAGGGCTTCCCCCGAGTACGACGACTGCTACAGGGCCGCCAGGACGCACGGCGTGCCGCTCATCGCAGTTCACGAAGCTGCAAAGACGGCGTGGAGCAGGAGATCTCCGGCTTGACCCGATGAGGGCGTCCAGATGATTGCGAACCGGTAATCGCGAATCGATGATAGTGAAGCGATGATAGAGCTTTCTGCGGTTTCTTATGCTTACCCGGGCCAGCCGTCCACGGCCTTGCGCGAAGTAAGTCTCACTGTGAGACAAGGTGAGACTCTTTGCGTCATAGGCAGGAACGCGAGCGGCAAGAGCACGCTCTGCAGGATCGCGGCAGGCATCCTCAAGGCCGGCGCCGGGTTCGTGAGGATTGACGGACTTCCCGCAGGCGAGGAAGGCACACGGCTGGAAATCAGAAGGCGAGTCGGCTTCCTCCAGCAAGACCCAGAGAGTCAATTCGTCTCGGTGACCGTGGAGAGGGAAATAGCCTCCGGCCCCGAAAACCTTGGCCTTTCGGTAGCGGAGACACGAACAATTGTCGAGGAGCTTCTCAGTTTTTTTGGTCTCACCGAGTTGAGAAAACGTCCTCCACACGCGCTTTCGGGCGGACAAATGCAAAAGGTGCTCCTTGCGTCTCTTCTTGCGATGAGACCAAAACACCTCATACTGGACGAACCAACCTCGTACCTGGATCCCTTGGAAAGAATCTGTGTGGCGAAGGAACTGAAACGCGTCTCTGACGTAACGGGTACGTCAGTCGTTTGGGTGACACAGTTTCTCCGCGAGGCACTCGCCTCGCCAAGGGTGATCGCCATAGAGCGTGGCGGTGTCTGCTTTGATGGGTCTCCTTCGCAGTTTGTAGGTCGGCGTGACGTACACGCTACGCTGGGCATAAGGAACCTGGAAAGGTTCCTGCCGTCCGCCTCGCCCCCACCGTGGGTCGATTCCTCGCGAGTGCGCGCCACGCCACCCGTGCCGGGAGACGTGGATGCACAGTAGGGACTCTTGATGAAACTCGTAATGGACAACGTTCAATTCAGCTACGACAGAGGCTCCCCCGCAGAAAGGATCGTGCTCGATTCGGTCTCTCTCGAAGTGAGGGAGCGAGAACTCCTTTCCATCGTGGGGCGCACTGGTTCGGGTAAAACCACGCTCGGTCTCGTGATGGCGGGGTTACTGTCACCGGCGCGTGGGAGGATGACCATCGAAGACGCATCTGTCGGCGGCTCTACGGTTGCCCGCGAAGGTATTACTGACGATGCGTCGATCGCGATCCCTGCGACAACGGGCGGGAGAAACACAAGAACGCCGAGACGCAAGCCGACCGCGAAACGTGGGGCAGAGGGTGTAGATGTAGTCATGGTCTTTCAATTCCCCGAGTCCCAGTTTTTCGAAGAGAGTGTCCTCGGCGAATTGGCCTTCGGCCCGTCGAGACTCGGTCTTACGGGCGAAGCGATTCAGAGGAGAGCAGTCTCGGCCATGCAAAAAGTGAGGTTGGACTTCCACGCGCTTTCAACGCGTTCGCCCCTGAGCCTCAGCGACGGGGAGAAAAGGAAAGTCGCAATAGCCTCTGCGCTGACATGCGGGCCACGCTTTCTCATATTGGATGAACCCACCGTCTCGTTGGATTGGGAGGCAGCCGTTCACACGTTTGAGGTTCTCAGGGAGCTCACGCAGAGCGGGGTCTCCGTGATTGTGATGACGCATGAGGTGGAAGACGTTCTGGCTTACTCCGACAGAATCGCTGTCCTGACGGAGGGTAGGCTTGTCGCACTGGGTCGTCTCAGCAGGGACGAGATCTATCGTGTTCTCTCTCGGGACGAAGCTCCGACTTCGGGAGGAAGTCTCACGTCTCGAGGACGAAAGAGTTAACTTCTTGACACGGGCCAAGTAATCTGATATTATTCGGGCGTGGTCGGGGTCGGTGTTCCACGGGCAGTGGCGAGTGCGACACCGGCTTATTTTGTTGTCTTCGCAGAAGTTAAGGGCCGCGGACTCGCGGATTGGGGGCCGGGGCCATCTCGCCCCCTGAAGTCGGCCCGGTGGCCGAGAGTGGGACGCGAGCAGTCGCCGGGACCGGCGCTCGGCTCGAGAATGGGTTGAAGGCAGATATTGCAGTGTGACGGAATGCGTTGTGGGCTGCCCGGTCGGGGAAGAAAAACCTTGACATTGCCCGTTCGGTCATGTTATACTAGCTCCGTGAAGATACTGGTGCGCGGCACGTTGCCCCACTTTTTTGCGCATGTCACTAAATGAGTCTAAAGGGGGTGATAGGCGCTATTGCAGTTGTTTGCGATGGCTGTGCGTCACTTCACATCAAAGAAAGGGGGGATAAAGGCGAGAGGACATGGCTTCTATTACGATTCGCGACGCTGCTGGGAAGCCGCGTGTCGTTCTCTTCATTCCCGGCCAATTGCTTCATAACTGCTTTCAAAAGTCCTCGTTCGCAATTTAGGCAGTTACTTGTTTTTCGCTTGCGACGATGGAGGTATCGAAATGAGAAGATTTCTGGCGATTTCACTAGTTCTGTTGGTTGCCATTATGATGACGGCGACCATTGCCAGAGCCAAGGAGATCGAGAGACGAGTCCCCATCATTGACGACGCAGCGCGCGGAGTCCCGATGGGTCAGGTGTACGGCGTGAACGCTGCCACACAGGGCACCGACACGTTCTACTATGGTGGAACGGTCGTAGGCGATACGATCACGGTGCGTGGCAGACCTTCCTTTCTGTACGCTGCCGAGCCTGCGTCTGCTGGTTGGGCGAACCGGAAGATGTGGAGTTTTAGCTCCGCCGGTTTTAACGGCACTCCGCACAGCGGTTACTTCATGGACGGCTGGAAGGGTGTCGACAACACTACAGAGGCAGAGGACTACATGCACGTGGCGAGCAGCACGAGCGCTGACCCGTATCTAAACATCGGGTCGTGCGTGATTGACAGCAACAAATCGCTCTTCGCTGGTGTGACGAACCAGCAGGGTATCGATCTCTGCTACAATGACAATACTGGCACTGGTTACGGCAACAACATGTATCAGACGATAGTCACGAAGAGTTACACCTACGCTTCTGGCGATCAGATCACTCTCGCTTACGACTACAACGCCGAGAGTGAGGCTGGTTTTGATTTCAGCTATTCCATATTGCAGGTTTACGACACTGGCGCCAGTGAGTGGGTGAACTACGACACGATGGCTACGTACGATGTGGCGACGGGTAGCGAGAGCATAGACGTTGATTCATACCTGGCGTCGTTGACTCCTCCGGTTGATTTCCGCATCGCGTTCAACTTCGATTCTGACGGTGGGTACTCCGACGAGGACGGTTACAACCCGACCGCGTGCGGTGGTGTTGAGTTCGACAACTACGTGCTTACCATCAACAGCACGCTTGACAGTGAGGACTTCGAG